>NZ_JBEZBW010000016.1:0-118799 GCF_040647305.1 Saccharothrix sp. NPDC042600
GGGGCGGCCTGCTCGGCGGCGCGGCGGGGTGCGGCGTGCTCGGCGGGCAGGTCCGGGCGGGCGCGGCGGCCGGTCGTTTCCGGACCGAAGTGGCTCGGCGCGTCCTCCGGGGTGGGCCTGCGGCGGCGGCCGGTGTCCTCGGGGCGGGTCGGGGTGGCGGGAGCGAGGTCGTCCGGGAGGGTCCGGCGGCCGGTCGGCTCGGGTGCGACCCGCCGTCCGGTCTGCGGCGGCTCGGGCACCGCCCGCCGGCCGGTCACCCCGGCCTCGGGCACCGCCCGCCTGCCTGCCTCCGGCTCCGGCACGGCGCGGCGGCCGGTCGGTTCGTGCTCGGGTACCGCGCGGCGGCCGGTCGGTTCGTGCTCGGGTACCGCGCGGCGGCCGGTCGGTTCGTGCTCGGGCACCGCGCGCCTGCCCGTCGGTTCGGGCTGGGGTGCCGCGCGGCGGCCGGTGACGTCGGGCGCGACTGCCGCGCGCCGGCCGGTCACCTCGGGCTCGGGCATCGCGCGCCGGCCGGTGGACTCGGCCTCGGGCGCCGCCCGCCTGCCGGTCGACTCCGGTCTGCGGCCGTCGGTCGGCGGCACGGGGCGCGGGATGTTGGTGCGGCTGTGCTGCTCCAGCAGTTCGGAGACGCTCAGCCCCCCGCTGCCCTCCATCGACCGCCGTCGGCGGCCGGTCGGCTGGTCGTCGGGAACGGGCTGGTCACCACGAGGTCCGGGGCCGCCACGGCGGGGCTCGTCGGGCACCCGGTCTCCCTTCAGCAACAGCGGTCAATACGGGGTCGTCATCACGAGTTGACGACATCAAGGACACATTGGTTGCACCAACGGCGTGTCACTTGCCTTGGCGATACTACGGATGACCGCCAGTCCTGACGACCACTCCCGGTGATACAGGGGTCGTGGGTAGTCAGTTGCGCTCAGCAGGCTACGCCCGAACGGGTGAGCTGCCGCAAAGACTCAGTAACCGGCAACCCTCGGTTCGGCGATCCCGCGCCGCCCCGCCGCGGCCCCGGCCAGGCGCACCCGACCGCCCTCCCGGTAGGCGACCGCGTTCCGTCCTGACTGCTTGGCGGTGTAGAGCAGGCTGTCCGCCCGCAGCAGCTGTTGCTCCGGAGCGACCGGCGGACGTGTCGACGGGTCCCCCGCGGGAGGCTCATAAGCCAACCCGATGCTGACGGTCACTCGCAAACCGGGGGCCAGCGAAGCCCAGGCGTGACGCTCGACACGCATGCGCGCCGACTCCGCGATCTCCACGCCGGCGGCGGCGTCCACGCCCGGCAGCACGAGCACGAACTCCTCACCGCCGTACCGGGCGCAGAACCCGTCCTCGGGCAGCTCCTCCTGCAGCAGTTCGACCACGCGCTGCAACACCCGATCACCCAGAAGGTGACCAAATGTGTCATTCACCTGCTTGAACCAGTCGAGGTCGATCAACGCGATGGCGAGCCCGTCGGCGGTGGCCCGGTCCGTGACCATGCCGAGCAGGCGCTCGTCCAGGTACCGCCGGTTGTAGCTGTCGGTGAGGCTGTCTCTCAGGCTCTGCTCGCGGGCCTCCGCGTGCTCGCGGCGCAGCCGGTCCACCTCGCGGCGCAGTTGCTCGGGGACGTGCGGCTGCTCGTCCTGGTCGGCGTAGACCAGGTCGAACGCCGACCGCAGGTGCTGGTACGCCTGCCGCCACTGGCCGCGGGAGGCGAGCAGCGCGGCGATCGACTCGTGCAACTGCACCAGCCCGGTACCCTCCGAGGCGGCCCGGTCCTCCTCGGACCTGCCGTCGCTGTCGAAGTCGGCGACTTCGGGTCGCAGTGCGGTCATCGCGCTCACCTCCCTACTTGCCAAGGTGTCGTCTGTTGCAACGCGGTGCTTGAGCCGGCGGGACGCGTCACTGGAGGAATTCCCTCTACCGGTTGACCGTGCACTGCTCCGAACTGGTGACGTTCGGTGATCAACTACCCGGAACGTGTGCCCAGCGTGGTCACGCGGCGCAGGGCGCGAAGCCGTACGCCTTGCCGTTGAGCAGGACGATGTGCTGGGAGCCGATCTGGCTGCCGATCTCGGTGCCCTCCTGGAACGCGGTGAGCGTCACGGCGACCACCAGCACGACCCCGCGCGGGTGCTCGTCCTCGCCCGGCGGCGTCCAGTCGGGGTCCAGGCGCAGCGTGGACATGGTCGGCTGCACCTTGATGGTGCCCTTCGGCAACTCGCAGTCCTCGTCGCGGAAGTCCGGGTGCTGGGTGTCGGCGAGCAGTTCGTGCTGCTCGGACACGCCGCGCCCGGCGGCCTCGTTGAGCGCGGCGAAGTAGCTGGTCACCAGTTCGCGTTCCACGTCGGTGACGCGCAGCGGTCGGGGCGTCCCGGCCACGGTCGAGCCGCAGGCGGCCAGCAGCAGCGCGCAGGCGGCGAACAAGGCGGCCCGCGACGCCCGGTCACCCACCGGAGTGCATGTCTTCCGCTGCGGGGACCATGCCGTCCTCGGGGTCGTCCAGCCACCCCTCGGGCAGCACGACCTTCGCCGGCGACCCCTGCCGGCCGCGCGGACCCTCGGCGTCGAGCGTCACGGCGGTCGGGTCGAGCCGGCCGAGCAGGTCGTCCAGCTCGGCGGTGGTGGACACCATCGCGAGGCTGCGCCGCAGGTCCGCGCCGACCGGGAACCCCTTGAGGTACCAGGCCATGTGCTTGCGCAGGTCGCGGATGCCCTTGTCCTCGCCCAGGTGCGCGGCGAGCAGGCGGCCGTGGCGGGCGATGATCTCGGCGACCTTGCCCAGCCCGGGGGTGGCGGGGACCGGTTCGCCGTTCATCGCGGCCTGGAGCTCGCCGAACAGCCACGGGCGGCCCAGGCAGCCGCGGCCGACCACAACGCCGTCGCAGCCGGTCTTGGCGACCATGTCCAGGGCGTCCTGGGCGCTGAAGATGTCACCGTTGCCCAGGACGGGGATGCTGGTCACGGCCTCCTTGAGGCGCGCGATGGCGGTCCAGTCGGCCTGGCCGGAGTACCGCTGGGCGGCGGTCCGGGCGTGCAGCGCGACCGCTTGCGCGCCCTCGTCCTCGGCGATGCGGCCCGCGTCCAGGAACGTGTGGTGGTCGTCGTCGATGCCGATGCGGAACTTCACGGTGACCGGCACCCCGGCCGGCTCGGCGGCCCGCACCGCGGCCCGCACGATCTCCCGGAACAACCGCCGCTTGTACGGCAGCGCCGCCCCGCCGCCCTTGCGGGTGACCTTGGGCACCGGGCAGCCGAAGTTCATGTCGATGTGGTCCGCCCGGTCCTCACCGACGATGATCTTCGCGGCCTCGCTCATGGACGCCGGGTCCACCCCGTAGAGCTGCAACGACCGCGGGTGCTCGGCGGCCCCGAACGTGATCATCTCCATCGTCTTGGAGTCGCGTTCGACGATGGCGCGGGCCGTGATCATCTCGCAGACGTACAGCGACGTGGGGCTGCCGAACTCGCGGCAGAGCTGCCGGAACGCCACGTTGGTGATGCCGGCCATCGGCGCGAGCACGACGGCCGGATCGACCGCGTACGGGCCGATCCGGAGGTCTGTCGAGGTCTGGAGTGCGGTGGACATCCAGGCCATTGTCACCCAGCGGCGGGAGTGGCGGACGCCATACGCCCCGAATCCCGCACGTCGGCCCGGTCACGCCCGGTGACCCGGCTCAGGTCAGGGCACGCCTCAGGTGGTCGGCGGTCTCCTCGTCGAACGCCACCAGTTCGATGCGTTCCACCGACGTCGTCGCCGACCTCAGCGCCGCCACCGCCACCCGTGCCGCCTCGGCGGGCGGGTAGCCGTACACGCCCGTCGCGATCGCCGGGAACGCGATGGAGCGCACCCCCAGGCCGTCGGCGACCTCCAGGCAGCGCCGGTAGCAGGACGCCAGCACCTCTTCCTCGCCGAAGTCGCCGCCCTCCCACACCGGACCGACCGTGTGGATCACGTGGCGCACCGGCGGGTCCAGGTCGAAGGCGGGCGTGGCGACGGCGTCGCCCGGCTCGCACGGAGCGACCGCCGCACCGGCGCGGGCCAGCCTCGGCCCC
Source organism: Saccharothrix sp. NPDC042600 (assembly GCF_040647305.1). NCBI lineage: Bacteria > Bacillati > Actinomycetota > Actinomycetes > Pseudonocardiales > Pseudonocardiaceae > Saccharothrix > Saccharothrix sp. NPDC042600. Next base: position 4,033 of record NZ_JBEZBW010000016.1, read on the forward strand.
GCCGCGCGGTGGATCGCCCCGTCCACCCCGCCGCCGCCCATCAGCGACTCGTTCGCCGCGGTCACGATCGCGTCCACCCGCGCTCGCGTGATGTCACCCACCACCACCTCGATCATGCACCGAGCGTGGCACGGTTCCCCGATCGGGCGGTGCTCGTTCCTCCCTGAGCGCAATCACAGCTCCAACCCCCAGTCGTTGCACCGCATGAAGCTCCCCGGCGGGTACTCGAACGACACCTCCCCGATCAGCGTGAACCCCACCTTCCGGCACACGGCGTTGGACGCCGCGTTGCCCACCGACGGGAACGCGTGCACCCACCGCGGCCCGCCGGCCGCCCGCACGCGCTCCACGACCGCCGCCGCGGCCGCCGCGGCCACTCCGCGCCCCTGGCACTCCGGCACGACGCTCCACCCCACCTCGTGGACCGTCGTCCCCCGCCACTCCTTCAGCCAGAACCCCGCCGCCCCCGCCGGGACCCCGTCGAGCACCACCCGGAACATGCCCGAACCCGGCGCCAGGTAGCGCCGGTGCCGGTCGGCCACGCGCTCGTCGGACTCCGGCCCGCCGAGGTGGGCCGTCATCTCCGGCGCGTTGAGCCGGTGCAGCAGGCCGAGGTCCTCTTCCGACCAGGCCTCCAGGTGGACGGTCATGGCGCAAGGGTGCCGGCGGGGTACGACAATCCCGCGATCGCCGCAGGTCAGGGCGCTTTCACAGAGGTTGGCCAAGCGCCCGCCGGACGATCGCTGTCCACGCTTCCGCGCACGTTCCCGCTGCGTTCACCACCCGCCCCTAGCGTCGATCCCCGGACCGGAACCGGTCTATACCTGTTACCAAGGAGGCAGGGTGCGAGGGAAACTCGCGTTGGCTCTGGCGCTGGCGGCCGCCGTGGTCGCGATCCCCACCGCGGACGCCGCTCCGAAGACGCCGAAGGTGCTGGTCATCGGCCTCGATGGAGCCCGGTACGACAAACTGCTCGCCGCCGACACCCCGAACGTCCACGCGCTCGCCCAGCGCGGCTACTCGTCGCGCAGCGCCCTCTACGGCACGGGCATGGCGCCCACCGTCAGCGGTCCGGGCTGGTCGACCATCCTGACCGGCGTCTGGCCGGACCGGCACAAGGTCAAGGACAACTCGTTCGCCGGCAACGCCCTGAGCGGCTTCCCGAGCTGGCTGGCCCGCGCCAACACCGCCAAGCCCGCGCTCGACACGTACGCCGCCGTCGACTGGAAGCCCATCTCCGACCACGTCCTGCGCACCGGTCAGGACCGCAAGTTCGTCCTCGACGGTGACGCGCTCGGCTACGAGGGCTCCGACGAGAAGGTCGCCGCCGACGCCGAGAAGCACCTCGCCCAGAACGCCGCCGACGCGTCGTTCGTCTACTTCGGCAAGACCGACATCGCGGGCCACAACCACGGCGCGGACTCCGCGCAGTACCAGGCGTCCCTGCGCGCGGACGACGCCCACATCGGCCGCTTGCTGCGTGCCGTGGAGAGCCGTCCCGACTACGCCAACGAGGACTGGCTCATCCTGCTCACCACCGACCACGGCCACACCCCGACCGGCGGCCACGGCGGTGACAGCCCCGAGGAGCGCATGACGTTCGTGATCGCGGCGGGCGGCGGCGTCCCGCTGGGCACCCCGGCCGTGCAGCCGAAGATCGTGGACGTCGCGGCCACGGCCCTGCGGCACCTGGGCGTCACCGCGTCCCTCGACGGCCACGCCCTGGGCGCCGCGCCCGCCGACCCGTTCGAGTCGGTGACCCTCAAGCCGCGCCAGGACGAGACGGGCGTGCCCGCGTCGGTCCTGGGGTGGACGCACGACGCCCCGGCGGGCTGGAGCGTCCGCACCACCGCGCCGCAGGGTGTCGCGGAGTGGCAGGGCTGGTCGTTCACCACGGACGACTTCTGGACGCGCACCGCGCCCGGCCAGCACCGCGAGGCCAACGTGCGGGCGCGCGGCGTGTTCGCCGTGGCCGACCCGGACGAGTGGGACGACAAGGGCGCGCCGTCCACGTTGGGGCGGTTCGACTCGACGCTGTCCTCGCCGGGGTACGACGTGGCGGGCGCGTCCTCGGTGACGGTGAAGTTCGGCTCCCACTACCGCCATGAGGACCCGCAGCGCGCATCGGTGACCGTGGCGTTCGACGGTGGCGCGGAGCGCACGGTGCTGTCTTACGGCTCCGGGACCGCCGATGTGATCGCCGGGACCGTGTCGCTGAACGTTGCCGTGCCGAGCGGTGCGCAGCGCATGGTCGTGTCGTGGCGCCTTTATGACGCCGGGAACAACTGGTACTGGGCCGTGGACGCGCCGAGCGTCACCCGCTAGCCGAGGTCGCGGCGGAGCAGGTCCTCTTCGGTCTCCGCCCGGACCAGGACGCGCGTCGTGCCGTCCCGCACGCCGACCAGTGCGGGGCGGCACACCTGGTTGTAGTTCGAGGCGAGCGAGTGGTGGTACGCGCCGGTGACCGGGACCGCGATCACGTCACCCGGGTGAACGTCCCTCGGGAGGTCCACGTCGCCGATGACGTCACCGGCCTCGCAGTGCCGGCCGACGAGCGTCACCCGCGTCGCCGGGCTGCCGTCGCGGAGGAGTCGTGGCTGGTAGCGAGCGCCGTAGAGGGCCGGGCGGGCGTTGTCGCTCATGCCACCGTCGACCGCCACGAACGGGTGCTTCACGGAAGTCACCCGGTAGAGGGTGATCCCGGCCTTGGCGACGATCGAGCGGCCGGGTTCGACGATCAGCCGGGGCGGCTCGACGCGGTGCCGGGCGCACTCGTAGCGGATGGCGCGGGTGACGCGGTCGGCGTACCCGACGAGGTCGAAGTCCGTTTCGCCGCTCGTGTAAGCCACCCCGAAGCCGCCGCCCAGGTCGAGTTCGCGGATCGGGCGACCGAGCCGGGCGATCAGTGCGACCATGCGGCGGGCGGCCTGCTCGTAGGTGGCGACGTGCCGGATCTGCGAGCCGATGTGGCAGTGCAGGCCGACCAGTTCGAGGTCCGGGCGCCCGTCGAGAACCTCCAGCGCTCGCCCGAGGTCGTGCTCGCTCAACCCGAACTTCTGCCCGGTGTCGCCGGTGGCGAGCGCGGGGTGCGTGTCGGCGGCGATCCCCGGCAGGACGCGCAGCAACACCTTGGCGTCGGCGATCCGCTCCAACTCGTCCACGGAATCGACCACGATCCGTCCGACCCCGTGTGCCGCCTTGAGGTCTTCGGGCGTCTTGGCGTTGCCGTGGAAAAGGATCTTGTCGTCCGGCACCCCGGCGGCCCGCGCCACGGCCAGCTCCCCGGCGGAACAGACGTCCAACCACAAGCCTTCTTCGTGAACCCACCGCAGAACCGCTTTGCAGGAAAGAGCTTTGCTCGCGTAGGCCACTCGAACCCCGCCCAACACCTCCCGAACCCGCCGGCACCGCCGACGCACTTCGTTCTCGTCGATCACGTAGGTGGGCGTGCCGAACGTGGCGGCGATCCACCGCAACAGCCGATCGTCCACCGAAGGCCACAGCCGTGGATCGGGCGCGGGGTGCAGTGAGTGGGCCAACGTGGGCAAGATGTCGGAAAGCGTCATACGGCAAGCAGACCGCCACCCGCCGGGTCGAGCCCGCCCCGGCGACGCCCCTTTGACACGATCCCGACGAATCCTGCCGCCCCCTTGACACCCCGATGACCCACACCACAACCCGGTGATCGACCGCCCGGGTGAACGTGGCTGATCACCGGCTCGCCGGCTGTTTCAATGGCTTGTGGTCCTGGTCCAGACGTCGGTGTCCGCGGAGGCTTGGTACGCGTCCGGCACGTTCTGGTCGATCGCCGCGGTGGTGGTCGCGGTGGTGGCGATCGTGGTGGGAGCGTGGGCGGCCTTCCGCTCGACCAGCCCGCGCCGTGTGCTGCACGTGGTGCTGGACTCGGTGGTGCCCCTGCGCGCCGCTCCGGGATGGGGCTACCCGATCGAGGTGCGCCTGCCCGACCGGGTGCTGGTCGATCCCCACGTCGTCGAGATCGGCCTGATCAGCCACGGCTCGCGGGACGTCCCGCAGGCGGCGTTCGACGGCCGCCCACTGGAGATCGACCTCCACACGCCGGTGATCGCCCTCCTCGACCAACAGGTCAAAGCCGGCCGCAACGGAGTCCCCAGACCGACCGTCATGATCAGCCCGACCGGCCTGCACATCGGCCCGGCCTTGCTGACCCGCGAGCACACGCTGCTCTACACCCTCCTGGTCGACGGCAGACCGCGCCTGAACGCATGGTCCCCGGTGGCCGACATGAACCTCCGCCACGACCCGTTGCCCAGCACCCTGCGACTGGTCCGCCTGATCCCGGTAGCGCTCCTCAACGTGTCCGCGATCGCCGGCCTGGTCGCCGCCGCACTGGCGCCGTGGTCGGTGTGGACGCGCGTGACGGTGGCCGCCATCTGCCTGGCGGCATCCACGATCACCGCCACACTGGCCGTCCCGGCACTACGCGCGTTGGCCGACCCGGACACCACCCGCCTGGCCTCCCTCCGAAACCCGACAGCCAAAGACCTGCGCCGCATCGCACCGCACCTGCCCGAGAGGTTCGACTGAATCGACCGTGGCTGCCAGGGATTCGAACCTCGGAAGAGGTTCACGCGAAGGGCGACCATCCGAGGTCGGCAGTGGACGTCTGCCCCTGCGCGGTCACTGACCCGGTATACGTGAAAGTCGAACCGAAGCACACCGACCAAGAGTTGGCCGCAACTCCTGACGGCGGACACGACCAAGTACCCAAGAGGGCATAAGAGCCGTTGTACAGCGTGTACATCGAGGCGGTGGCCTCAGTGACGTAGAGACCGGATCCGTTGTTGCGCACAATCACTGCCGTCTGTACGGATGCGCCACTGTGCGAACGAACGGCGCACACCTGGGCGGACACGCTCGCGGCGATCGTCGTGCTGCTTGAGCAGCGCCAGGTGCTGGTGCTGGAGGTGATGGGATTGGTGTTGCCGTAGGCGCGCCAGACACCGGCGTCAGCTACGGCGGAGCCCGCCCCTGCGAGACCGAGTCCGAGCACGGTGGCGACCATCGTGGTCAGCCCGGCGATCTTTCGCGTAATTCGCATGACCGTCCTTCCGAATGCATCTCCAACAGCGGAAATTGCCTCGGTCAAGATAGCAGAGGGTGTCGAATGTGTCAGCAACGTTGATCTGTGCGAACGAGCCGTGAAACCGGACCGACAATCATGCAAACAACAGGTTCTTCGGCGTCTCAGCAATTCCGCGTTCCCGCGATGCTCCTGGAGCGGCGGGCGAAGACCACAACCCGAAGGCCCACCTTTCCCAGCACGAGGGGCACGATCCGGGAGGCCGCGAACGCGCGGAACCGGGCCTGAGCGAGGGCTTCGATCTTGGGCGGAGCCCGGATACCCGGTCCCGGTTGGGGTTTGGTGGGCCGCCAGGGACTCGAACCCTGAACCCGAAGATTAAAAGTCTCCTGCTCTGCCAATTGAGCTAGCGGCCCGGGGGACAGCTTACCGAGGTCCTCGTGCGTGGTGGGGTGGGTGGGTGGGTCCGGGGTGTGGGTGGGGTCACTTGCGCACTACCTTGGGGGGATGCGGGTGGCCACGTGGAACGTCAACTCGGTCAAGCAGCGGGTGCCTCGGTTGTTGCCCTGGTTGGAGCAGCGGCGGCCCGATGTGGTGTGCCTGCAGGAGACCAAGCTCGCCGATGACGCCTTCGCCGAGTTGCTCGCCGAACCGCTGGCCGGGCTCGGGTACGAGTTCGCCGCGCACGGGGAAGGGCGGTGGAACGGGGTCGCCGTGTTGTCCCGGGTCGGGTTGGCCGACGTCGTCGCCGGGATGGCGGACGGGCCCGGGTTCCCGCAGCCGGAGGCTCGGGTGGTGGCCGCCACCTGCGGGGGTGTGCGGGTCTTCTCCGTCTACGTGCCCAACGGCCGTGAGCCCGACTCCGACCACTACCGCTACAAGCTGGAGTGGCTGGCCGCCCTGCGGGACGTGGTGCGTCGGTCCGGGGACCAGGTGATGGTCTGCGGCGACGTCAACATCGCGCCTGCGGACGAGGACGTGTTCGACCCCGCCGCCTACGTGGGGCACACCCACGTCACCGGCCCCGAACGCGAAGCGCTGCAGCAGCTCGAAGCGCTGGGGCTCAAGGACGTTGTGCGCGACCGGTGGCCCGGCCACCGCGTCTTCACCTACTGGGACTACCGGGCCGGCATGTTCCACCAGGACCTCGGCATGCGCATCGACCTCGTCCTCGCCTCCGAACCGGTCGCCGCCCGCACGAAGGCCGCCTGGGTGGACCGCCACGCCCGCAAGGGCACCGGGCCCAGCGACCACGCCCCGGTCATCGTGGACCTCGACACGGCGCCCGACGGGGACATCGGACCCGTCGTCCCGCCGCCCTCCGCGCCCCGGAAGACCAAGAAGCTCCCGCAGGCCAAGTAGCTTCAAAGGAACTTGGACTAGCCGGCCAGTTCGTCGGGTTCCAGGTCCGCGCTCCACGACGGAGCCGGGGCCAGGGCCAGGGCGACCCGCAGGGCCGTGTCGCGGACGGGCACGAGACGGCGGACCCGGGCCAGGCGGTTGAGCAGCAGGGAGCGCTTCACCAGGCGTTGCGTGGTCCGTCGCCGAACGCGGTCGTACTCGCGCAGGCCCGACGTGACGTCACCCGCGGCCAACGCCGTCGCCAGCGCCAGGCCGTCGATGATCGCCTGGCACGCCCCCTGCCCCAGGTCGGGCGTCATGGCGTGCGCCGCGTCGCCGATCAGCGCCACCCGGTCGCGCACGTACGTCCGCAGCGGCGGCAGGTAGTCGAGGCTGTGCCGCAGCACGTCGCGGCTCTCGGCGAGCACCCTCGGGATCGGGTCGTGCCACGCCGAGAACGCCGTCAGGTCACCGTCCGGCGCGGTCAGCGCGTACCAGTTCGTGCGGCCGTCGGCCTGGGGCGTCAGGCCGAACTTCACCCCGCGGCCCCACGTCTCGCCGCCCGCCGGCACCGCGAAGTCGACCGTCCCGCGCCACCCGACCGCGCCCGACGGCCTCGGTTCGACGCCGAACAACGACCGCCGCACCCCGCTGCCGATGCCGTCCGCCCCCACCACCAGGTCGTGGTCGCACTCCCGCCACGTCACGGCCGCGCCGAACCGGACCACCCCGGTCGGCAGGGCGTCCGCGAGCACCCCGAGCAGCGCCGGCCGGGTGAGCAGGTGCACGTCCGCGCCCAACCGGCCCAGCACGGTCCCGTCGGGCCGGCGCACGGTCCCCTCCGGCTGCCGGCGCCCCGCCCGCCGGGCCCGGTCGCCGACGCCGAGCCGGTCCAGCGCCGCCATCGCGTCCCGCCAGATCCCCAGCCCCGTCCCGGTCGCCGGCAGGCCGTCGGCCCGCTCGAACACGGTCACGTCCCAGCCCGCCCGGCGCAGCCCGATGGCCGCGGCCAGGCCGCCCACCCCTGCGCCGATCACCGCTGCTCTCATGCCGGCGACCGTACTACAGATGTAGTCCCGCTGACTACGGGTGTAGTGTCACGGCCCGTGACGAGACGGCAGCAGGTGCTGGACGCGGCCATCCGCGTGCTCGGCACCGCCGGTCCCCGCGCCCTCACCCACCGCGCCGTCGACGCCGAGGCCGGCCTGGCGGAGGGGTCCACCTCCAACCTCTTCCGCACCCGGGACGCGCTGGTCAGCGGGGTCGTCGAACGCCTCCTCGACCGCGAACGGGAGCTGTGGCAGGCCCTGTCCGGCGACGTCTCCACGCCGGAGAAGCTCGCCGACGCCCTCGGCCGCGTGGTCGAGGAACTGGCCGCCGAACGCGTCCTCACCCTCGCCCGGCACGCCGTCTTCGTGGACGCCGCGGTGCGCCCCGAGCTGGGCAGGCGGATCGCCGAGGCGCACCAGCGGATCGCCGAGTGGGCCGTGCCGATCATCGGCGCGGTCGGCTCGAAGGACCCCGCCGCCGACCTCGCGCTCCTGCTCGCCACGGTCGACGGCCTGCTCACCAACCAGTTGGCCAACCCGCGACCGGACTTCCGGCCCGCCCGCGCCTTCCACGTGGTGCTGCGCGGCATCGTGGCCTGACAGCGGGTCCCCGCAGCGACACCCCGCCCGCGAGCCGACATCATGTGCCGCGTGGACCTGACGCGGGCGTTCCTGGCCGACGAGAGCCTGCACGGGGTGATGGCGGACCTCGACCTGCCACCCGCCCTCGACGCCGTGTACGGCCACCGCCTGGCGCCCCGCCCGTTCTTGCTGGACCGCGCGGAAGCCGACCGCGTGACCGAGGACGTGCGCCGCTTCCACGACCTCCTGCTCTCGTTGCCGCGCAGGCTGTTCGGCGGCAGCCTGACCCGGTGCGCCGAAGCCCTGGGCGTGCCACCGGAAGAAGCCGCGCTCATGACCGCCGACCCGCCCCCGTTCCACGGCCGGGCCGACCTCTACCGGACGACCGACGGCTTCAAGCTGCTGGAGTTCAACTCCGGCAGCCAACTCGGCGGCACCGACCTCGGCGACATCGCCCGCGCCATCAAGGAAAGCCCGACCCTGCGGGACTTCGCGCGCGACCTGGACTACGTGCACCCCGTCGAGGAACTCCTGCGCGCCACAGGTCCCGGCACGACCGCGTTCCTGGAAGCGGGCGGCATGCTCGCCAAGTACGCCAAGGGTTTCGCGTCGCTCCAGGAGTCCTGCCGGCGACTGGGCCGGGAAATCCTGTTGGGAGAGCTGGAAGACCTCACCGAACGCAACGGCTACCTGTACCTGAACGGGACGAAGCTGGACGTGGTCGTCCGCTTCTTCAACCCGGAACAAGCCGTCGGCAAAGCGGAAACTTTCCTCAAGGGCACGAAGAGCCGGGTGTTCACACCGTTGTCGAGCTACCTCTACGGCTACAAGTCCACGCTGGCCCTGCTTTCCACCGCCGACCTCGACGGGGACGAACAGGCCCTGGTGGACCGGATCCTGCCGTGGACCCGCAAACTGGAGGACGTCGATCGGGACCACGTCCGGGCGAACCGCGCGAACCTCCTCCTCAAGGCGTCGGGCGAATTCGCCGGGACCGGCGTCCACGCCGGCTGGCTGCACGACGACCGCGAGTGGAACGCCCTGCTCGACGAGTGCGCGCACAAGCCGCACGTGGTGCAGGAACGGGTCCGGCCGGTCCTGGACCCGATGCCCGGCGACGACCGCGGCTGGCTCACCACGTGGGGCTGGTTCGTGACGGAACAGGGCTTCGCCGGCATGAGCATCCGCACCATGCCCCGCGAAGCCGGCGCGGTCGTCAGCTACGGCGGCAACCCCGACACGAGGGTTTCCGGTCTGCTGCTGGGATAAGTGCTGCGTATCCGTTCGAACGCGTTGCGTGATTCACCCTCCGTAGCCGCAATTGGCGGGATACAGTCCCGCCAACAGAGGGGGGTGCATGGGGGAGTTCTTCGCGGCCGCGCTCGCCTTCCCGACCGTCCTGCTCACCATCCTGCTCGCCGCCGTCGTGCTGTTCTGGGTGCTCGCCGCGTTCGGGGTGGACCTCGACGGCGGCGTGGAACTGGCCTACGGGCTGGGCGGCGTGCCGTCCAGCGTCGTGTTCTCCCTGCTGGTGCCGGTCGCGTGGTTCACCTGCCTCGCCGGCACGACCCTCGTGGACGGGTACGACGTGGCCGTCCTGCTCGGCTCGCTGGTGGTCGGGTTCGGGACCGCCCGGGTGGTGGTGATCCCGTTGCGCCGCCTGTTCCCGGTGCTGCCCGACGCGTCCCGCACCGACTTCGTGGGCCGGGTCTGCGTGATCCGGACCGGCACCGTGACCACCGCGTTCGGCCAGGCCGAGGTGACCGCCGCCGACGGTTCCTCGGCGATCGTCCAGGTGCGCCAGGCGGGCGCGGACGACCTGCGCGCGGGCATGTCCGCGCTGATCTTCGACTACGACCAGGACGGCGAGTTCTTCTGGGTCGCCCCGATCCCTACTTACCCGTTGGGGGAGCACTGATGGGAGTCATCACCACCGGCTTCGGCGTCCTCATCGCCGTCGCCCTGGTCGTCCTGATCGCGCTGCTGATCATGATCAGCCGCCTGTTCCGCAAGATCGACCAGGGCAAGGCGCTGATCATCTCCAAGGTGCGCAAGGTGGACGTGACGTTCACCGGCGCGGTCGTCCTGCCCGTGCTGCACCGCGCGGAGATCATGGACATCTCGGTGAAGACCATCGAGATCCGCCGCGCCGGCCACGAGGGCCTCATCTGCAAGGACAACATCCGCGCGGACATCCGGATCACGTTCTTCGTGCGGGTCAACAAGACCGTCGAGGACGTCATCAAGGTCGCCCAGGCCATCGGCACCGCCCGCGCCAGCGACGAGCAGACCCTCCAGGAGCTGTTCAACGCCAAGTTCTCCGAGGCGCTCAAGACCGTCGGCAAGCAGCTCGACTTCGTGGACCTCTACACCCACCGCAACGAGTTCCGCGACCGGATCATCGAGGTGATCGGCACCGACCTCAACGGCTACAGCCTGGAGGACGCGGCGATCGACTACCTCGAACAGACGCCGATGGAGCACCTCAACCCGAGCAACATCCTGGACGCGCAGGGCATCCGCAAGATCACCGAGCTGACCGCGATCGAGCACGTCCGCACCAACGAGTACCAGCGCGGCGAGGAGAAGGAGATCACGCGCCAGAACGTCGAGGCGCGCGAGGCGATCCTGGAGCTGGAGCGGCGCAAGGCCGACGCGGAGATCAAGCAGAAGCGCGAGGTCGAGACCATGCGCGCCCGCGAGGAGGCCGAGATCGCCAAGGTGCAGGCGGAGGAGCGGCTCAAGGCCAACACCGCCCACATCCGCACCGAGGAGCAGCTCGGCATCCAGAACGAGAACAAGGCGCGCGAGATCGCCGTCGCGGAGAAGAACCGCGAGCGCGTCATCGCCATCGAGAGCGAGCGCATCGAGAAGGACCGCCAGCTGGAGGTCATCGGCCGCGAGCGCGAGACCGAGCTGACCCGCATCGCCAAGGACAAGGAGCTCGAAGGCGAGAAGCGGGCCATCGCCGAGGTCGTCCGCGAGCGGATCGCCGTCGAGAAGACCGTGGCGGAGCAGGAAGAGAACATCAAGAAGCTGCGCGCCCTGGAAGAGGCCGAGCGGCTGCGCCAGACCACGATCATCGCCGCCGAGGCCGAGGCCCAGGAGAACCTGGTCAAGGACATCAAGGCGGCCGAGGCCGCGGAGACCGCCGCGAAGTTCAAGGCCCGCGAGGAGCTCCTGCTCGCCGAGGCGCGCCAGCAGGCCGCCGAGCTCGACACCCGCGCCATGATCCGGCTCGCCGAGGGCCGGCAGGCCGAGGCCGCCGCGACGGGCCTGGCCGACGTGCAGGTCAAGATGGCCGACGTGCAGGTCCGGGAGCGCGACGCCGAGGCGCTGGAGAAGGTCGGCCGCGCCGAGGCCGTGGTGGAGCGCGAGAAGGCCCTGGTGGCCGCCGAGGCGATCCGCGAGAAGCTCAAGGGCGAGGCCGAGGGCCTGGCGGACAAGGCGAACGCGATGGCCGCGCTGGACGGGGCCACCCGCGAGCACGAGGAGTACCGCCTGCGGCTGGAGACCGAGAAGGAGGTCCGGCTCGCCGGCATCGACGTGCAGCGCCAGATCGCCGAGTCGCAGGCCAAGGTGCTGGCCGCGGGCCTGGAGAAGGCCGACATCGACATCGTCGGCGGCGAGACCATGTTCTTCGACCGGGTGGTCGGCGCGGTCACGGCCGGCAAGAGCGTCGACGGGTTCGTGGAGCACTCCGACGTGGCCAGGACGCTGGGCGCGTCGTGGCTCAACGGGACGTCCGACTTCACCCAGGACATCGGCCGCGTCCTCGGCTCGTTCGGCACCGAGGACCTGAAGAACGTCACCGTGTCCGCCCTGCTGCTCAAGCTGATCAACTCGGGTGGTCCGGACGCCGCCGCGATGCGTGAGCTGCTGGCCACCGCCCAGCGCCTGGGCGTCGCGGAACGGCCGGTGGCCGCGCTCGCCGGCCAGTCGTGACCACGCCGGCTGTGACCGCGCCGGACGCGGCGCCGACCGCGACGCTGGACGCCGGCACGTACGAGGTGCTGCGGGCCCGGCTGGCCGACCAGGCCGCCGGGCTCGCCCGCCGGGCCGAGGCGCTCAACGCGCGCCGGCTGGAGGTGTTCGGCAGCGCCGAGCTGACCCTGCTGGGCACCGAGCGCGTCCGCACCGAGAACAACTGCGTGCCTCGCGACGTCGTGCAGGTGGCCGGGCTGATGTTGTTCGGCTACAACGTGTTCATCGGCCTCAAGCCGGAGACCACGATCGACGACGTGTTCTCGCTGCACCGGTTCACCCGCGACGGCGACGCGTTCCGGTTCGAGGACGCCGCCCGCGCCGAGCTGCCCGGCCTGCTCGACGACCCGCAGTTCGAACGCGACTTCGCCGAGCTGTACCGGTACTACCGCGACACCCGGCTCATGCAGCTGCGGCGGGTCGAGGGCAAGCTGCTCGCCGTCTTCCAGACCGGCGCCCGCACCGAGGACATCCGGGTGCTGCGCTGGCGGGTCGCCACCGACGGCACGGTGAAGTACCTGGACAACCGGGGCGAGCGCGACCACGTCTTTCCGCCGTCGCACGACTTCGAGTGGACGCCCACCGCGCGCGAGCACCACGTGCTGGGCCGACACCCGCACATCTCCATCGAGGACGAGGTCTTCGTGGAGACCGTCGGCGGCGACCTCACCATCAAGGTGGAGAACAACACCGAGACCGGCGAGGGGATCTACCGCGAGCCGGTGGACGAGCCGCTGCAGTCGCTGGCCGACGCGGACGTCGAGTACGCCCGGGTCGGGCCGCTGGTCCTGCTGCGGGTGCGCCCGTACAAGGAGAGCGGGTGGCGGCACCTGGTCTTCAACACCCGCACCAAGACCGTGGTGCGGCTGGACGGGATCGGCCAGGCGTGCCAACGGCTCCCCGAGGACCAGGGCCTGATCTTCCCCGGCGGCTACTACCTCGCCACCGGCGTCAGCAAGACGTTCGACACCGACGTGGACGAGCTGGAGTTCGAACGGGTCATCCGGTCCACCAACGGCGAGGACGTGCTCTACGTCTTCCACGCCCGCCGCGAGGGCCGCTCGCTGCTGCTGCCCTACAACGTGATCCGCAAGGAAGTGGCGAACCCGTTGCCGTGCCACGGGTACTCGCTGTTCGACGACGGCACGCTGGTCGTCTTCCGGGCGTCGAGCGAGGAACCGACCCGCGTGCACCCGATGCAGGTGTGGCAGACGCCGTACCTGTCCGACACCTACGCCGCCGCGCAGCCGGCCGGCACCGGACCGCTGGAGCGGGTCGGCAACGCGGACCTGGTGCGCGGCATCTCCGACTGCCTGTCGGTGAGCCGGATGGTCGGCGAGATGGCGCCGTCGGTGGCGGTGTTCGAGGACCTGATCGCCTCCTGCACCAGGGTGTTCGACTCCTACCACTGGCTGGGCGACCCCGACCTGGGCGACCTGCGCACGCCGTTGACCGAGGTCCGGGCGACCGCCGAGCAGGTGCTGGACGAGTTCGAGACCGTGCAGGCGCTGACCGACCAGGCCGCGGCGGCGCTGGCCGAGGCCGCCGACGACGTCGCGTCGATGGTCCGGCGCACCCGCGGCGAGGTGCCCGTGAGCGCGGACGCGTGGGTGCGCCGGCTCGCCGACCTGCGCGGCGCGCAGGGCCACCTGGTGACCCTCAAAGAGCTGCGGTACGTCGATCTCCGGCGGATCGAGGAGCTGTCCGCGCAACTGGACGAGGAACTGGGGTCCACCGCCCAGCGCGCGGTCGAGCACCTGCGCCGCGACGACGCGTTCACCGGCTATCACGAGCAGGTCGAGGAGCTGGTGGGCAAGGCGGAGGCGGTGCGGACGGTCGCCGAGGCCAAGCCGGTCACCGATGAACTGGCGGAGCGCCGGCGCGGGCTGGAGGTGCTGACCGAGGTCTTCGGATCGCTGGAGATCGCCGACGCCACGGTCCGGACCTCGATCCTGGGACGCATCGGCGAGGTGCTCGGCGGGCTGAACCGCGCGCGGGCCACCGTGGACGGGCGTCGGCGCGAACTGCTGGCCACCGAGGGCCGGGCGGAGTTCGCGGCCGAGTTCGCGCTGCTCGGGCAGGCCATCACCGGCGCGCTGGCGGTCGCGGACACGCCCGCCGCCTGCGACGAGCAACTGGGCCGGCTGCTGCTGCAACTGGAGAACCTGGAGACGCGGTTCGGCGAGTTCGACGACTTCCTGGCCCAGCTGGGCGCCAAGCGGACCGACGTCTACGAGGCGTTCTCCTCGCGCAAGCAGGCGCTGCTGGACGAGCGGTCCCGGCGCGCCGACCGGCTGGCCGACTCCGCGGAGCGCATCCTGACCGGTGTCGCGCGCCGGGTGGCCGGGCTCGGGTCGCTGGACGAGGTCAACACCTACTTCGCGTCCGACCCGATGGTGGCCAAGATCCGGTCCATCGCGGCGGAGCTGCGCGACCTGGGCGACACCGTCCGCGCCGAGGAGCTGGACGGGCGGGTGCTCGCCGCGCGGCAGGAGGCGGGGCGCGCGCTGCGCGACCGGCTCGACCTGTTCGACGGCGAGACGATCAGGCTGGGCCGGCACCGGTTCGCGGTGAACACCCAGCCGGTGGACCTGACCCTGGTGCCCAAGGACGGCGCGCTGTCGTTCGCCATCACCGGCACCGACTACCGCGCCCCGGTGCGCGACGAGTCCTTCGCGGCCACGAGACCGTTCTGGGACCAGCTCCTGGTCTCCGAGACGGCCGAGGTCTACCGCGGCGAGCACCTGGCCGCGTCGATCCTCGCCGAGCACCCGGTCGACGGCCTGCACGCCGCCGTCACCGACGGCCGCCTGCTCGACCTGGTCCGCGAGGTCGCCGAGACCCGGCTGGACGAGGGCTACGAGCGCGGCGTGCACGACCACGACGCCGCCAGGATCCTCGACGCGGTGCTGCGCCTGCACGCCGGCGCGGGGGTGCTGCGCTACCCGCCGTCCGCCCGTGCGGCGGCCCAGCTGTACTGGGCGGCGGCCGACGAGGAGTCCCGGAACCGGTGGACGCGGCGGGCGTCGTCGCTCGGCCGCGCGCGGTCGGTGTTCGGGCACACGTCCGCGATCGACGAGCTGTGCGCGGAACTGGCTGCCCGGATCGGTGGTGGACAGCCCGGCGACCCGCTGGCCGGCGAGTACCTGTTCGAGGAGCTGTGCAGCGCGCCGTTCGGGTTCGCCACCAGCGCCGGCGCGCGGGCGTTGACCGAGGCGTTCCACCGGGCGTTGGGCACCCGCAAGGAGTTCGAGGACGACCTGCGCGCCCTCACCGACCCGGCGGACCGGAAAGCGCTGGTCGAGGGCTGGTACGAGGCGTTCCTGGCGGGCCGGGACGAGCCCGACCTGCCCGAGGCGGTCGCCCTGGAGCTGTGCCGGGACCTGCCGCGCCACGAGTCGTCCGCCCAGCTCAAGTCCACTGTGGACGGACTGCTCGGCACGCACCCGCGGATCGTGGACCGCGAGCTGCACTTCCGGCTGGACGAGCTGCTGGCCCGGACCCGCCGGTTCCGCGCCGAGCGCGTGCCCGCGTTCCGCGCCTACCAGCGGCGCCGCAACGAGGTCGTGGCGGCGGAGAAGCGGCGGCTGCGGCTGGAGGAGTACCAGCCGAAGGTGATGAGCGCGTTCGTCCGCAACCGCCTGCTGGACGAGGTCTACCTGCCGCTGATCGGCGACAACCTGGCCAAGCAGCTCGGCGCGGCGGGCGAGGACAAGCGCACCGACCAGATGGGCCTGCTGCTGCTCATCTCCCCGCCCGGCTACGGCAAGACGACCCTGATGGAGTACGTGGCCAACCGGCTGGGCCTGGTCTTCGTCAAGGTCAACGGCCCGTCCCTGGGCCACGACGTGACCAGCGTGGACCCCGCCGACGCCCCGAACGCGACCGCCCGGCAGGAGGTCGAGAAGATCTCCTTCGCGCTGGAGGCGGGCAACAACGTGCTGCTGTACCTGGACGACATCCAGCACACGTCCCCCGAGCTGCTGCAGAAGTTCATCTCGCTGTGCGACGCCCAGCGGCGGATGGAAGGCGTGTGGGACGGCCGGACGCGCACGTACGACCTGCGCGGCAAGCGGTTCGCGGTGTGCATGGCCGGCAACCCGTACACCGAGTCGGGGCAGCGGTTCCGCATCCCGGACATGCTCGCGAACCGGGCGGACGTGTGGAACCTGGGCGACGTGCTGTCCGGGCGCGAGGACCTGTTCGCGTTGAGCTACATCGAGAACGCGCTGACCTCCAACGCCGTGCTGGCCCCGCTGTCCACCAGGGACCGCGGGGACGTGGACCTGCTGGTCCGGATGGCGCGCGGCGAAGAGGTCCGGTCGGACCAGCTCGGCCACCCGTACACCGCGGTCGAGCTGGAGCAGGTGTTGTCCGTGCTGCGCAAGCTGTTGCGCGTGCAGGAGGTGGTGTTGGCCAACAACCAGGCCTACATCGCCTCGGCGGCGCAGTCGGACGCCTCACGGGTCGAGCCCCCCTTCCAGCTCCAGGGGTCATACCGCAACATGAACAAGCTGGCGGAGAAGGTCGTCCCGGTGATGAACGACGCCGAGCTGATGGCCGTGATCGACGACCACTACCTGGGCGAGGCGCAGACCCTGACCTCGGGGGCCGAGGCCAACCTGCTCAAGCTCGCCGAGCTGCGCGGGACCCTGACCGCCGAGCAGGCCCGGCGGTGGGCGGAGGTCAAGTCCGCCTACCTGCGGGCGCGGGCCCTGGGCGGCGCGGACGACGACCCGATGAGCCGCGCGGTCGGCGCCGTCGGCCTGCTCGCGGACCGGGTGGGCGGGGCGATCGACCGGCTGGCGGACCGCGACCACCAGGCCGCGGGTTAGCGGCCCACGCGCAGTCCGCGACCGGTGGGCCAGTCCTCGCCCCACTCGCAGGCGACGCCGTCGAGGTCGAGGTCGAGGTGGTGCCGGTCGCGCCCCTTGACCTCGATCTTCGTCAACCCCTGCGCGCGCAGCCACTCGCAGGCCGCGCGGGGGTCCAGCGGGAAGAACCACGGCACGCACGGGCCGTCGGTCAGGTACGAGCGGTCGCAGTTGTTGCGGTGCGGCGGCTGCTTGCCCGGCGGGTGCTGCCCCGGCGGCTTCCGGCCCGGCGGCGTCGGCCGGGTGGTGCCGCCGGGCGTCTCCGGGACGGGCGTGGCGGTCACCGGGACCGCCGGCCTCGGCTCGACCGGACCGGTGGTCGGTTCCCGGCGGTCCGGCGGGTGCACGGCGAGCGTGGTCGTGTGGGTCGCGCTGAGTTCGCCCGGTTGCACGGGGCTCAGGTCCACCCGGCGGACGTCCACCGGGCGCGGCTGGTCCACGGTGATCGCCAGGGTCAACAGCGCGCCGGACGCCAGGACGCCCATCGCGCCGGCGAAGACCAGTCGTCTGCTCATCCCAGTACCCGCTCCAGACGGCACTCGACGGTGCCGCGTGGAATCGCTCTTGTGGCCCACCGCGTTACGGGTGGGACGCGCGTGTCACCCGGTGCGGTCGGGGCCGGCCCGGTCGATCGCCACCCGGACCACCACCCGCCGCTCGCGCACCATCGCCGCGCGGTAGTCGTCCCAATCCGGGTGCTCGCCGGAGATCCGCCGGTACAGGTCCACCAGCGGCTCCATCGCCTCGGGCAGCGACACGACCTCCGCCTTCCCCTCCACCTGGAGCCAGTCGCCGAAGAACCCCTCGGTGAAGAAGCACAGCGCGACCCTGGGGTCCTGGCGGAGCCGGCGCACCTTGTAGGCGGTCTCCCGGGTGCTGATGACCACCCGGCCCTCCGCGTCCACGGTGGCCAGGACCGGGGACATCTGCGGCGAGCCGTCGGCGCGGCGGGTCGTCATCACCGCGCGGGCGTTGTGGCGGATGAACTCACGGGCTCGATCGAGATCCATGACCACCATCTTGGCCCTCGGCGACGGGCGCCGGCTGTGACACGATCGGTGCCATGCCGGTGGACGTCGGGATCCTCGGGCCGGGCACGGTGACGTGGCAGCTGCACGCCGACCCGGCGATGTGGGTCGCGGGCATCTCCAGCCTCTACCTCCAGGCCCTGCACCCGCGCGCGGTCGCCGGGGTCGTGCAGAACTCCAACTTCCGCGAGGACCCGTTGGGCCGCCTGGTGCGGACGGCGAACTTCGTCGGCACCGTCAGCTACGGCACCACGGAGGAAGTCGAGGAGGCCGCCGCGAAGGTGCGCATGGTGCACCGGATGCTGCGCGGCGAGGACGAGTCCGGCCGGCGGTTCCGCATCGACGACCCCGAACTGCTGCTGTGGGTGCACTGCGCGGAGGTCCACTCGTTCGTCACCGTCGTGCGCCGCGCGGGTTACCGGCTCACCGACGCCCAGGTCGACAAGTACTACGACGAGCAGCGCCGCACCGCCGAACTGGTCGGGCTGCACGCGGACGAGGTCCCCGGCACCGCCGCAGACATGGCCGACTACTTCGCCGCGACCCTCCCGGAGCTGCGCCGGACCGAGGACTCCGAGGTGGTCTACCGGTTCCTGCACCGCCCGCCGGTCAACGGCCTGCTCCGCCTCGGCCTCGACGCCTACGAGCCGCTGCTGGGCCACCTCGCGTACTCCGTGCTGCCGCCGTGGGCGATCGCCCTGCACGGCCACCGCCCGTACCCCGAACCCGTCGCCACGGCCGTGCTCCGCGCCGCCCGGACCGCCGCCCTGCTGGTGCCACCGCCGATCCGCTGGGGCGTCCCGGACGGCCACGTGAACCGGGCCGTGCGACGCCTCGGGCTGGGCGCGGTGCCGCGCCGTTCCCTGCTGCCATAGGGATTTGTTCGACGTCACACCAATTCGTGCTCCGAACGGTCCAGCGGATTGGGCTGATGAGACCTTCATCGCATCGGGATTTTGAATAGCGGTGCTTAGCATGAACAACGTCTGGTGCGTAGATCCGCACCGCGTACCCGAGCACCGGAAGGTTCGCAGCCCATGCTGTTCCGACGACTGCTGCCCGCGACCGCGGCGGCGGCCGCCCTCCTCCTCACGTCCGCCTGCGGCGGCGCGAGCGACGACACGCTCAAGGGCAAGGCCGAGGACGGCACGCTCACCATCGGCATCCGGTTCGACCAGCCGGGCCTCGGGCAGCGCCGCCTGGACGGCAAGTTCGTCGGCTTCGACGTCGAGGTCGCCAAGTACGTGGCCGGGAAGCTCGGCGTGCCCGAGTCCGGCATCACCTGGAAGGAAGCCCGCTCCGCCGACCGCGAGAAGCTGATCGCCGACGGCGCGGTGGACTTCGTCGTCGCGACCTACTCGATCACCGACAAGCGCAAGGAGAAGGTGTCCTTCGCGGGCCCGTACTTCCAGACCGGCCAGGGCGTCCTGGTGCGCTACACCGAGGACGACATCACCGGCCCGGAGACGCTCAACGGCAAGCGGCTGTGCTCGGTGACCGGGTCCACGTCGGCGCAGAAGGTCGCCTCGGAGTTCGCCCAGGACGTGGAGCTGGTGGAGTACGGCCAGTACTCGGACTGCGTGACCGCGCTGCTCGCGGGCAACGTCGACGCCGTCACCACCGACGAGGTCATCCTCGCCGGGTACGTCGCCGAGAACCCCGAGCTGCTCAAGCTGGTCGGCGACACCTTCACCACCGAGCGCTACGGCGTCGGCCTGGCCAAGGACGACGCCGCCGGCCGCGCCGCGGTCAGCTCGGCGATCGAGCAGATGGTCGGCAGCGGCGAGTGGCGCAAGGCGTTGGAGCGCAACATCGGCCAGGCCGGCGTGGAGCTGCCCGATCCCCCGCAGGTCACCGAGAAGTAGCTCCTCGTTCAGTGGTAGTGCTGCGGGTGGTCAACCGATACGCTCGCGTGCGCAGGCCGTGGTTTCTGTGTTCGTGTCACACGCTCGCGGAACGACACGCGGGCGTGCCGTCCCCGCCGCAGGCGGTGGGGGGACGCCCCGGGACGGCCGGGGTTGCACGGTGCAGCCCCAAGCTTTCCTGCGATGGAGGCAGGTACATGGCACTGGGCACGGTCAAGTGGTTCAACGCCGAGAAGGGCTTCGGGTTCATCGCCCAGGAGAACGGCGGTCCCGACGTCTTCGTGCACTACTCGGAGATCCAGGGCGGCGGCTTCCGCACCCTGGAGGAGAACCAGCGCGTCGAGTTCGAGATCGGCCAGGGCACGAAGGGTCCGCAGGCCCAGAACGTCCGCAAGGTCTGATCGCTTTCACACGAGAGGCCCCCGACCGGCTGCGGTCGGGGGCCTCTCGGCGTCGATCGGGGTGGTCAGAAGCCGCGCTGGCGGGCTTCCCACTCCAGGCGCTGCATGACCCACTCGGTGGCCAACGCCTGCGGGGACGTCTGCCGCTCGGCGGCCAGCTCCTTGAGCTGCTCGTTGGCCATGAGCTGGAGGCGGAGCTGGTAGACCTGCGCGTTGCCGAAGCTGCCGCCCGAGGCGGTGGTCTCCGCGTCGGTGTCGGGGGCCAGCGCCGCGAGGTACGAGGTCAGCTCCTCGTCCGGCAGGATCTCCTCCTGCTCCTTCTGCGGAGGGCGATGCCGACCTGACTTCGAGCGTCCTAGGGATCCAAGAGGCACCGCGCCACGATAACGGTTGAGTTGCGGAACGCCGCAAAGTGTGGCATGGGTCACAGTCGTGTGCATGGAGAGGCCCCCGCGCCAGGGGGAGGAACGCGGGGGCCGGAGGGGATCTCCACAGGCGCTGACCGGGGGTGTGTCAGCAATTCGGATTGTTGCACGTGCACCGTGGCCTGGGGAGTGGGTTGGGCCAGAATCTTCAGCTAGTCGATGCACGCCAACCCGCCACGACTCCGTGCGGTAGTCCGGAAAATCCCCCACGACGGGGTACCGGTTTCAGCCGACGAGCGCGTACCCGGCCTCGGTGACCGCGGCCTCCACCTCGTCGCGGCTGAGCTCGCGGGTGCTGGTCACGGTGACCGCGCCGGTGGCGAGCTGGACGTCCACACCGGTCACGCCCTCCACGGCGGTCAGCTCCTCGGTGACGGAGCTGACGCAGTGGCCGCAGGTCATGCCGCTGACGGTGTAGGTGGTGACGGACATGGTTCCCATCCTCTCGACCGGGGTGCTCGGTCCGAGGATATACCCCTAGGGGGTAGCGGTGTCGTCGGGCGGGTTCTCCAGGCCGGTGATCTCGCTCTCCAGCTTGACGACCAGCTCTTCGAGGCCGGCGAGCATGCCGTCCAGCTCGGACATCTTGTCGCTCATCATCGCCTCGATGTCGGCCTCGATGGCGGCGAGGTCGAGGCTGCCGAAGAGGAGCTGCGGATCGACCGCGGGCCCGGCGCTGACGTCCTCGGTGACCGTGGCGTCAATGGTGGGCGCTTCGGGCTCAGCCGCGGCGACGGGCTCGGCGGCGGCGGGCTCGGACCCGGCGGCGGGCTCGGTGCCGGCAGCGGCTTCGGTGCCGGCCTGCTGGGCGGCGGCTTCTGCCCGCGTCGGTTCGGCGGCTTCGCTCGCGGCGGGCGGAGCCGCGGTCTCGGCGGCCCCGGTGGGCTCCGGCGCGGGCTCCGGTGTGGTCTCGGGGTCGGTCGGCCGCGGGTTCGGCTCGGTCATGGGTCCACCCTCTCGCTTGTTCGCGCCAAGCACATCACGGCCCGCTTGACACCAAGTGGTTTACACGGAAAGTGACCCTCCGTTGCCTTGGAATCACTCTGCGGGGGGCTGCGGTGGTTCGACGGGCTCGCTTAGCCTCGCGCCAACCTCAAGTCGGGGAGGCGTCATGAGCGGGTCCCTAGAAGTGCGTCAGTTCCTGTGGAACCAGGACGACATCATGTCGAGGCCGGGCGGTGGGGTGCCCGCGCAGCGGACCGGTGAACCCTCGCGGATCTCGGACGAGCAGGTCCACCGGGCGCGGTTGTCGGTGGCACGAGGCGCGACCAGCGCCGAGGACTGCCGACTGCTGCTCGACATGCTCGGGCTGTCACCGGGCGAGGACGGCGGCCCGCCGCCCGTTCAGCGGTGAGCCGAGCGGCCCACCCGAGACGCGCACCCCCCGGAAGCGCGTCTCGGGTGGGCCGCTTCGAAACATACCGAGCGGTCTATTTCGGGGCAATCCGCGCCGCCCGCTGCTTGCGCCCGCCGCACGCGCGCCCGAGGCTGTGCACGCACCGCACCGCACCGACCCACTCGGAGCCCGTGATGTCCCCGCAGCACCGTGCGCTGGCCACCCGGGAGGCCATCCTCCGCGCGGCGGCCGAGGAGTTCGACCGCCTCGGCTACGACGCGGCGCCGTTGAGCGCCATCCTGGAGCGCAGCGGCGTCACCAAAGGCGCGTTCTACTTCCACTTCCCGTCCAAAGAGGCCCTGGCGTCCGCGATCGTCCAGGTCCAGGACGACACCTGGCCGCGCCTGGCCGGCCAGTGGCGCGACCGCGGCCTCGACCCCCTGCGCACGCTGATCGGGCTGTTCGACGAGGCCGTGTCGCTGCTGTCCCGGGACGTCGTGCTGCGCGCGGGCGTCCGGCTCGCCGCCGACCGGGACGTCGGCTACCCCGGCCTGTCCTCGGCGCACCTGCGGTGGGAGAAGGTCCTGGGCGACATGCTGCTCGCCGCGCGGGACGCGGGCCAGCTGCGGCCCGGGGCCGATCCGGAGGCCGCCGCCCGCGCCCTCACCTCCGCCGCCCTCGGCGCCCGCCTGATCTCCAGCGCCACGTGCCGTTGCGCCGACTTCCCCGAGCGGATGCGGGAGGTGTGGCGGTTGGTCCTGCCCGGTCTCGCCGCGGACGAGTGGTGCCCGCCCGCCCTGGAGGTGCTCGCCGACCCGCGAGAGCCGTGACGTCCTCGGCCGGCGGGCGGTGGATTCGCAGGTCAACGACTTGTCGGACCCCCGTTTTGGAGTAGATGGGACTCGTGCCCTATGCTTACGATGCTTCCACCGGACAGCGTGGAGGGCCTGGGAAGAAGGTGGCCCAAGGGCTGCCGGAGGAACTGGGTCCCCATCGTCTAGCGGCCTAGGACCCCGCCCTTTCAAGGCGGTAGCGCGGGTTCGAATCCCGTTGGGGGCACGTAGTACAGTAGGAAAAGCAAGGCCCAGTGGCGCAGTTGGTTAGCGCGTCGCCCTGTCACGGCGAAGGTCGCGGGTTCAAGTCCCGTCTGGGTCGCAAGGCTGTTCGGCTGTTCGGCCGAGCCGCATACCTGGCCAGGTAGCTCAGTTGGTACGAGCGACCGCCTGAAAAGCGGTAGGTCGGCGGTTCGACCCCGCCCCTGGCCACCATTCGCGAAAAACCCACTCGATCCCGAGTGGGTTTTTCGCTTTTCAGAACCGGACCACCGCCAGCGCCTGGTCGTCGTGCACTTTCGAGCGACGCCACCGGGTGCGTTCCGGATCACCCGCCTCCGCCGCGCGGATCTCGTCCAGGACCGCTTCCGGTCCTTTCGCGAGGGTGATGTCCAACACTTCCCGCCAATCGGCGAACAAGCCGTAGTCGTCCACTCCACAAGAGACCCCGTCGGTCGCGAGCAGAACGGTGTGCGCCTCGTCACGCCGCCAGGTCCGCCGCACCGCCCGGTAGGCCGCCGCCGGATCGGCTTCGGCGACCCAGAAACCGCCTTCGCGATTGCGCCAGTCCGTGATCCGGCTCACCTTTCCGCGCAAATCGCGCAGCCGGTGGTCGGCGACCACGTCCGTGCGTGCGCCGAAGGCCACCACCGGGCTGTCCGCCAGCACCAGCGCGTCCACGGTCTCGTCGGTCCAGCGGGCGATGGCGACCGTGCTGGACGGCGAGTCGCCGGGCACCAGGCCGTACCGGTCGGCCAAGCGCCCGATCGCCCGCGCCAGGTCGTCGGCCAGGTCACCGTCCAACGAGGTCAGTTCCGCGGCCAGGGCGCGGGAGTGCCAGCCGCCGTCGCGCTCGGCCGGCGCGGGCGAGGTGGCCCCGTCCAGCACCACCACGGCGTTGGGCAGCACGACGATCCGGTCCTCGGTGGGGCGCGGCCGGCCGTCCAGCCCCACGCCGGCTCGTTCGGCGGTGATGATCTCGGGCATCACCACCGAGCCTAGTGTCAACCTTGGTTGACAACCGGCCGACTGTCAACCAAGGTTGACACCATGACGGAGGCAACGGACCTCGCCTCGGCGGCCGGCGACCAGGACCCGCGGGTCGGGCTGCGGGCGGTCAGCGCACTGCGCCGGCTGCTCGAACAGCTCGAAGCCGTCCAGGTGCGCAACGCCCGCAACCGGGGCTGGTCGTGGCAGGAGATCGCGGCCGAGCTCGGCGTCAGCCGGCAGGCCGTCCACAAGAAGCACGGGGGCGGGCGATGATCGGGGAACGGTTCACCAGGGACGCCCGGCAGGCGGTGCACGACGCCGTCAAAGAGGCCGAACGGGCCTCCGCCGACGCCATCGGGCCCGAGCACCTGCTGCTCGCGCTCCTCGACACGCCGGTGCTCGCGTCGTTCGACGTGCCGCGCGGCGAGGTCGAGGCCGCGCTGCGGGACGCCCGGCGCAAGGGCGGGCTCAGCGACGCCGACGCCGCGGCCCTGCGCGGCCTGGGCATCGACGTCGACCAGGTGGTGGCGTCGGTCGAGCGGTCGCTGGGCGAGGGGGCGCTGGCGGCCGGCCCGCCCCGGCGCAGGCGGTGGTTCCGCGGCCACCTGCCGTTCGCGCCGGCGGCCAAGGGCACGCTCGTGCGCAGCCTCGCCGAGGCCCGCGACCTCGGCCACGGGACCCTCGGCAAGGAGCACCTGGTGCTGGCGCTGCTGTCCGGCAAGGGCCTCGTGGCCGAGGTGTTGAACGCGAAGGGCGTCAGCTACACCGAGGTGCGCAAGCGGGTCGTCAGCGCACCGCGGTGACCTTCGGCTCGACCCACGTGACCAGCGGCAGGAACAGCTGGGTCAGCGGGCCGATGGTCACCGCGTACAGGACGGTGCCCAGGCCGACGGTGCCGCCGAGCAGCCAGCCGGCGCCCAGGACGGCCACCTCCACCACCGTCCGCACCAGGCGCAGCGACGCCCCGGTCCGCCGGCAGAACCCGGTGGTCACGCCGTCGCGCGGACCCGGCCCCAGCCGCGCCCCGATGTAGACGGCGGCGGCCAGGCCGTTCAGCACGATGCCCGCGACCAGGAACACGGCCCGGACCACCAGGTCCGACGGGGTCGGCAGGAGCCACAGGGTGACGTCCACCGCGACGCCGATCAGCACCACGTTGCTCACCGTGCCGACCCCGGGCCGCTGCCGCAGCGGGATCCACGCGAGCAGCACCAGCGCGCCGACGACCATGGTCACCGTGCCGAACGACAGGCCGGTGCGCTTGGCCAGGCCGTCGTGCAGCACGTCCCACGGGTCGAGGCCGAGGGTCGCGCGGATCTGGAGCGCCATGCTCGCCCCGTAGAGCCAAAGGCCCGCGAAGAGCTGGGGGACGCGGCGAAGAGGAGCGACGGTTACGGGGACCGGAGTAAGGGCGGCGAGCATGTGGCCATCCTGAGCTTGGATTGGCCTTGCCTTCCAGAGCCAATGACCAATAATTGGCCTTATGAACCACGACGTCCCACCGGGTGGACGTATATCCGGCTTTCGACTGGCCCGGCTGCTCGGGGAGTGGCGGCGCCGCGGCGCGCGCCAGGGGTCCGCCGACCTCGCGGCGGCCATCCGGATGCTCGTCCTCGACGGTCGGCTGCCCGCCGGCACCCGGCTGCCCGCCGAACGCGAGCTGGCCGAGGCGCTCCCGGTCAGCCGCACCATGATCACCGCGGCGCTCGACCAGCTGCGCGAGGAGGGCCTGGTCGCCAGCAGGCGCGGGGCCGGGTCGTGGATCAGCCTGCCCACGGCCACCGGCTCGCTGGGCATCGTCCCGGACACCCCACTGCTCGGGCACAGCATGGTCGACTTCGCCCGGGCCGCGCCGCCCGCGATCCCGGGCCTGCTCGCCGCGTTCGACTCGGTCCGGCTGCGGCTGCCCGAGCAGCTCGCCGACCACGGCTACTACGAGCACGGCCTGCCCGACCTGCGCCGCGCCATCGCCGACCGGTACGCCGCCCGCGGCCTGCCCACCTCGCCGGACCAGATCATCGTCACCAGCGGCGCGCAGCACGCGTTCGCGCTGGCGTTGCGCCTGCTCACCGGGCCGGGTGACCGGGTGCTGGTCGAGCAGCCCAGCTACCCCAACGCGCTGGACGCGATCAAGTCGGTGTCCGCGATCCCCGTGCCGGTGGCGATGACCTCGACCGGCTGGGACCTGCCCGGCATCGCCGCGGCCCTGCGCCAGGCCGCGCCGCGCATGGCGTACCTGGTGCTGGACTTCCAGAACCCGACCGCGCACCGGCTCGACGCCGAGGGCCGCGCGGAGCTGGCCGACATCGCCCGCCGCGCCCGCACCCCGCTGGTGATCGACGAGACCGTGGTCGAACTGGACCTCGACGGCGACCCGCTGGCCGGCCCGCCGCCGATGGCCGCCTACGCCGAGGACCTGGTGATCACGCTGGGGTCGGCGAGCAAGGCGTTCTGGGGCGGTCTGCGGGTCGGCTGGATCCGGGCGTCACCCGAGGTCGTGCACCGGCTCGTGTCCACCCGCACCGCGCTGGACCTGGGGTCCGCGGTGGTCGAGCAGATGGTGCTGGCCGAGTTGCTGGCGGCCCCGGACCAGGTGCTGGCGCAGCGCCGCGCGCTGCTCGCGACCCAGCGGGACGTGCTGATGGCCGGTCTGCGCGAGCACTGCCCGCGGTGGCGGTTCCGGCGGCCGTCGGGCGGGCTCAGCGTGTGGTGTGAGCTGGACGCCCCGATCAGCACGCGCGTCGCGGTGGTGGCGCAGAACCACGGGATCCGGCTCGCCCCGGGCTCGCGGTTCGGCGCGCACGGCGGGTTCGAGCGGTGGCTGCGGCTGCCGTACGTGCAACCGGCCGACGTGCTGCGGGAGTCCGTGCGGCGGCTGGGCCTGGTCGCGGCGTCCGTCGCGGGGACGAGCGTGGCCGGGGAGGCCGACGCCACCATGCCCGTCGCCTGACCGCTGGGGTGTCGTGCCACCCGGCTCGTGCCGCCCGGCGTGTCGCCCGGTTCGCGTTCTCCGGGTGTGTCGCCCGGTCCGCGTCGCCTGGGTCGCGTCGCCTGGGTCGCGTCGCCTGGGTCGTGTCGCCGCCGTGGGGGGGGGGGGGGCCCCCCCCCGGCCCCGCCGGGGCCCCCGGGGGGGGGGGGGGCCCCCCCCCCCCCCCGGCGGTGGGTGGTCAGGCGCTCATGCGCCAGTGCACGACGTAGCCGGCGGCTTCGGCGGCGATCAGGGCGTCCAGCTTGGCCAGGTTCGTCCGGCGCGACATGCGGAAGGCCCGGCCCCGGCGCGCGTCCAGCAGCAGCGGTGTCGCGCCCGGCAGGGTCCGGTCGATGGTGCGTTGCAGGATGCGCAGGCCCACGTTCGCCGCCTCCTGCGTCATCGGCCGTTCCTTCACGTACACCAGCACCGCGGCGGTCGAGTCGTCCGGTAGGCGCAGGCCCAGGTGCGGCTTCACGCGCAGCGTGAGGTCGCCCGCCTCCCACCTCGTCGCCGCCACCGGGACGCCCGTCGCCCGCGTCGAGCGCAGCCACGGCAGGAAACCCTCCCGCAGCTCCTCGAACGCCCTCGGCTGACCGTTGCGCGACGCCGCGCGCACGGCCGCGTCCAGTTCCGCGTCCGGGTCGATCGAGTTCGCCGCCCGCCGCATGGCGTCCCTCATCGGGTTGTAGAACCCGCACACCCACGGGTCGGCGCCCAGGTACACGCTGCGCTGCTCGGACACGATGCTGATGCGCCCGCGCTGACCGCTCATGACGTACTCGGTGAACGACAACGCGGTCACGCTGACCGGCTCCACCACGGCAGGCTCCCCTCTTCGAACTCGTGTTCGAATTCTACCGCCGGGGTACGACAATCCCGGGTGGCGAACGGGTGGCCTACGCGCGCACCCTCGACAGCAGCGGGCCCAGGTCCGGGTCCGCCCCGACCTCCTCGAAGATCGCCGTCAACGTCTCCTCGAAGAACGGGGCCGCGGTCTCGTACACCGCCCGGCCCTCCGCGGTGATCTTGCTGTAGACCCCGCGCCGGTCGGTCTCGCACACCTCGCGCGCGGTCAGGCCGGACTGCTCCAACCGGGCGACCAAGCGGCTCACCGAACTCTGGTTCAGCCCGACCACCTCGGTCAGCTCCTGCATCCGCAGCTCCCCGTCGGGCGCCTCGTGCAGCGCGGACAGCGCGGTGAACTCCGACATCCCGAAGTGGAACTTCCGCTGCAGGGCGCGCTCCAGGCTGGCGTTGATCCGGTGGTGCAGCGCGTGCAGGCCGGACCAGGCGGCGCGGACGGACAACTCGGACCCCCGGGAGCGCAGGTGTGGGCCTACATCCTATGCCCGCGCCACGGGGTCGCCGGTGCGCGAGCGGGCCGCGGGCCGACGCCGCCGCGCTCACCCGATCGGCTCAAGGCGCGGGGTCGAACGGACCTGTTCGGAAGGCGAGCGCAGAATGGCGGGATCCGACTTCTCGTGAGGAGCCTGTGGCGTGGGGGAACAGCAGGAGATCGACCTGACCAGACCCAGCGCCGCCCGGGTCTACGACTACTACCTCGGCGGTGCGCACAACTTCGCGGTGGACCGGGAGATGGCGCGCAAGGCCATCGAGATGTGGCCCGAGCTGCCGCTGATCATGCAGGCCAACCGGGCGTTCCTGCGCCGCGCGGTGGAGTTCTGCGTGGCGAGCGGCGTGCGCCAGTTCCTCGACCTGGGTTCGGGCATCCCCACGGCGGGCAACGTCCACGAGGTGGCGCGGTCCGCCGACCCGGGCGCGCGCGTGGTGTACGTCGACAACGACCCGGTCGCGGTCACCTACAGCCGCACGATCCTGGGCGACGACCCGCGGACCTCGGTGCTGCGGGCGGACCTGCGCGACCCGCGCGACGTGCTCGCGCAAGCCCGGACGCTCCTGGACTTCTCGCGCCCCGTGGCCGTGATGATGGTGGCGGTGCTGCACTTCGTCGGCGACGCGGACCGCCCGGCCGACGTCGTGGCGGCCTACCGCGACGCCGTCCAGCCCGGCAGCCTCCTGGTCGTCTC
Organism: Saccharothrix sp. NPDC042600; assembly: GCF_040647305.1. Taxonomy (NCBI): domain Bacteria; kingdom Bacillati; phylum Actinomycetota; class Actinomycetes; order Pseudonocardiales; family Pseudonocardiaceae; genus Saccharothrix; species Saccharothrix sp. NPDC042600. The sequence continues at coordinate 33,041 of NZ_JBEZBW010000016.1, forward strand.
CCACGCCACGCAGGACGGCCAGAACGGCCAGGCGGACGAACACGAGGACCTGTACCGCAGGCGGACGGCGACCCCGATGACCATGCGCTCGAAGGCTCAGGTGGCGGAGTTCTTCGCGGGCTACGACCTGGTGGACCCGGGGGTCGTGCACCTGCCCCTGTGGCGCCCGACGTCGCCGGACGAGGTGGACGGGCGACCGGAGCGCTTCGCGGGCCTGGCGGCGGTGGGCCGCAAGCGCTGAGCCGCGAGCGCTGAGTCGCGAGTGCTGAGCCGCCGATGCTGGGAACGTGGCGTTCCGGATAAGCGTTGTGTCACCGTTTTCGCGACTGATCCGCCATCCCGGTGAACGTCGTTCCGGGCTCTTCCGATGTGCGTTTCCTTCGCTATGGTCGGACTCGGCAGTATTCTGTCCGGGGGGACGGCAAGGGGGGCATCATTTCAGTGGGCACCGTGTTGCCCTGGCTTCGGCGTGCATCTCAAGCAGTCACCTCTGCATTGTGCTGCCTGGATCGTTCGTCCGACCAGGGAGGAATGCGATGAAGAAATTGTTGGCTGCGGCTGCGCTGGTGGTGAGCGTGGTCGTGCCCACCCAATTCGCCGGTGCGGCGTCGGCCGCGCAGGAAAGCGGCGTCGCCGCACCCGCGGGGGAGGTTCCGGCGTTCGTCATCGACGACGCGACCCCGGTTCCGCCCGCCGTGGACCAGGCGCGCGAGCGGATCAGAGCCGGGAAGCCCGCGGACGGGCGGAAGGGCGAGGTCAGCGCCTCGGGCATCGACTACGAGGGCTACTTCATCAACGGCAACGGCAACTGCCTCGACGTCTACAACAACACCGGGCCGCAGTTGATCCACTGGTCCTGCCACTGGGGTGGCAACCAGTACTGGCGGCTGACCAAGGACCCGAACTACAACCAGTGGGAGATCAAGCCCTGGCAGTGGGTCACGGAATGCGCCGACGTCGAGGGTGTCGTCGGGCCGAATGTCATCAAGTTCCCGTGCACGCTGAGCTCGAACCAGCTCTGGTACGCCGCGGACACCGGTAACCGGACCGCTTTCTTCCAGTCCTACGCGGATTTCGGGAAGTGCCTCGACGCCTCGGGCACGGACAGCCGCGCGCTGAGCTGGCCGTGCAACTGGCAGGCGAACCAGCAGTGGTACCTCTACATCCCGTGAAACACCTGATTCCTGGTTAGGGAGGTGGAGCCGGGCATTGTCCGGCTCCACCTCCGGCCAATCGCGCGAGCGGGCCCTAGGACCGCTCGACCAGGTGGCACGGGAGTTCGAAGAACCAGCCCGACGGTTCGTGCGCGAACCGGCCCACCGGGCGGGTGCCGGCCGAGCACTCCGCGCGGGCGGAAGCCACGCTGTCGGTCCACTCCGGACCGGTCAGGACGCCCGCCCGGTCCCGGACGTGCTCGACCACGGCGGCCAGCAGGACGCAGGTGACGACCGTCCGCGCCGTGATCACCAGCCAACGGCCGCGCGCGGGCGTGGCGTCCAGGCCCACGGCCACGGCGGTGAACAGCAGCAGGCACGGCAGGACGCTGTAGCGCTGGGACGTCATCACCACCCCCGGCTGTTGCACCTGCAGCGCCACGGTCCAGTTGGCCACCAGCGACACCACGATGATCCCCGCGCCGTACCCGACGCCGAGCACGGCCAGGAACCGCGCCGGCCGGTCCCGCCACACCAGGCCCGCCACGACCGGCACGGCGAGCAGCACGACCGCCGACAGCACCGGCACGTTGCCGAACCGCGGGTACAGGTCCGGCACCTGCTCGGACCCGGTGAACCCGGCCAGCGGCACCCGCAGCAGGGCCGCCAGCACCACCTGCACCGGGTCCACGGCGTCGTGCGAGGTCGGGGTCCGCTCGGCGACCACCACCACGCCACCCTGCACCGCCGCGGCCACCAGGAAGGCGGTCGGCAGCACCCGGTCGCGGAACAGCCCGAGCACCGCCAGTGGCGCCAGGACGAACGCGATCGGGCTGGACAGGGCCGCCAGGACCACGAACACCAGCGCGGGCACGCGCGGCGCGTCCCGCCACAGCAGCACCCAGAACAGGCCGTACAGCAGGAACCAGTGCAGGTTGCTGACGTTGCCCAACGGCTCCGAACTGCCCACCGGCAGGACGACGACCAGCGCCGCCAACCCGACGCGCAGCGCCGTCGAGCGCACGTAACCGCCCGACGCCGCGAACGTGATGAGGGCCACCAGGGCACGCAGGACGGCGGCCGACAGCGCGAACCCGACGGCCGCCCACTCCAGCGGCAGCAGCGACACCAGTTCGGCGCACATCCGGGGGATGACGTGCAGGTACCCGCCGTACGGCGCGACCAGGTTCGCGAGGAACGACCCCTCGACGCCGTCCAGCAGGAACCGCGCGCCGTCCTCCGCCCACACGTGCGTCAGGTGCGACCGGCCGGCCGGCGTGAGCAGTTGGAACGCCACCGCCGCGACGAACCCGGCCAGGTGGAACGTCCACGGCCGGCGCGCCTCCCGGTGGTCGGGCACCAGCCCGTGCAGCCGTTCACCCAGCACCGTCATCCGGACTCCCCCCTCGCAAGGCGAGCGAATGATGGCCGTCCGGGCAGCCCGACTTCAACCGGGGAGGGTCAGGCCGGCTCGGGGAAGAAGCGGTCGCGGATGGCGGCGATGGTGCGCAGGTCGTCGGCGGTCACGTCGTCCAGGGACAGCTCGGTCTCCAGTTCCGCCTCGATCAGGTAGAGCAGCTCCACGAAGTGCATGGAGTTCAGCACGCCCTTGTCGACCAGGTCCTCGTGCTCGCCGATGGGCCCGCTGTCCGGGCACTTGGCGCTCAGGAACGTGGTGATGAACGCGGGCACGGTCATGGCGTCTCCTTGACTGGCGTGATCTTGGTGCGCGGCGCGGCGGCGCAGGCGTGGACGGCCACCCGGCCGCCGACGGCGAGGCCGGTGGGCACGAGCCGGTTCGTGCGCAGCGCCACGGCCGGGTCGGTGAGCAGCGGGTTCGCGCCCGGGACCAGATCGGCCAGCAGCGCGAAGACCGGGTCGACGACCTTGGTGACGCCGTCGTCGTCCACCACCTCGACCCACGCGTGGACCAGGTCGAGCATGCCGAGCACCCAGCCGATGCGGGTCTCGGCGAGGTAGCCGGCGGCGCGGAACCGCCGGGACAGGTACAGGCTCGCGGACTCGCACGTCGCCACGCGGTGCGCGGTCACCAGGCCGACGTCCTCGCGCAGCGCGTCGGGCAGCTTGACCCATCGGACGCCGAGGTCGGCGAAGGCCTGCACCTCGTCGCGCAGGACCGGTGACCGCAGCGGCAGCAGGGACCCGACCGTGCGGACGGTGGCGGTGAGGTCGCGGGTGGGCACGAGGTCGTTGTCGTCGTCCGCGGCCAGGCCGGTCACTGCGCCGCCGTGGGCTTCGGTGCGCGGGCGGGCGAGGGCGACGGCGGTGCAGGAGCAGTCGAGCGTCAGCGAGAAGCGGGACGTGCGGGGCTCCAGCAGGGCCTCCGCCGGCGAGCGCATCCACCGCAGGGTGAACGCGAACGCCTGCTCCGGCACCGTCCGGCCGCCGCCCGCGCGCAGCGCGAAGTTGAACAGGTCGCGCGAGTCGAAGCGGTCGCCGGGGCCGACCGGGAGCCCGTCGCGCACCAACGCGTCCAGCGCGTCCTCGCCGCCGAGCATCTCGATCGCGGCGGCGCGGGACGTGTCGTCCGAGCGGTGCGCCAAGGGGATCGTGAAGGCCGTCATGACGCCACCGGGCAGTCGCGCCACATGGTCCGCACGACCTTGCCGTTGCGCAGCACGTAGTGGTCGCGCGAGGTCCAGCCGAGCATCTCGTTGATGCGGACCTGCTCGTCACCCGCCGACGTTTCCAGGTATCCCGGCAGGCCAAGGGAATCCGCCCGCTTCTGGCCGGCGCGCAGCAGCACGTAGCCGACGCCGGGGGAGTCGTCGCGGCGGCCGAGCACGGCGTACCAGACGTGCGGCTCGCGCGGCTTGAGGCGGTCGAGGTCGTTGGACAGCCGCACCCCCTGCACGACCGCCCGCGGCCCGGCCACCATGCACGCGATCGAGCGCAGCGCCCAACCCCACCACGGGGTGGGCCGCTCGCCGTGCCGGTAGCAGACCAGGACGCCGTCCAGCCGCCGCCCGCGCGTCGCCGCGAGCACGAAACCGTTCTCCCAGCGGCAGATCACCAGTTCCGCCAAGTACAGCAGGGTCAGGGCGACCTGCTTGCGCCACGGCGGGATGCGCGCGATCGAATCCCAGATCACGCCTTCGCGGTACGCCTGCGCCAACAGCCGTGCCGCCCGCCACGTGTCGCGCCACGGCAGGTCGCGAACGTCGAGCCGGGTCGTCATGGTCACCCCAATCTCCTGTGCTGCCAGGGGGAAGTGAAGCAAGCGCGGGTAACCCGGGGGTAAGTGCGCGCTTTCGCCGGACGTACCACCCCGGTGCGACCGGGGCGCGAGACGCGCGGCCGATACTCGCGGCAAAGCGTGGAAAGGAGCGCACGATGTCCGTAGTCGAGTCACGCACGGTACTGCTCGCGGCGCCGCGCGCGTTCTGCGCCGGTGTGGAGCGTGCCATCGAGATCGTCGAGCGGGCGCTCGCCGGCCGCGAGCACCCGGTGTACGTGCGGAAGCAGATCGTCCACAACGCACACGTCGTCGCCGACCTGGAGGCGCGCGGGGCGGTGTTCGTGGAGGAGCTGGCCGAGGTGCCGGTCGGGGCGACCGTCGTCTTCTCCGCGCACGGGGTGTCGCCCGCGGTGCGCGCCGAGGCGGAGCGGATGGGCCTGGAGGTGTTCGACGCGACGTGCCCGCTGGTGGCCAAGGTGCACTCCGAGGCGCGCCGGTTCGCCGAGCGCGGGGACACCGTGCTGCTGATCGGCCACGACAACCACGAGGAGACCGAGGGCACGCTGGGGGAGGCGCCCGGGTCGATGGTCCTGGTGCAGTCGGTGCAGGACGCGCTCGCGGTGGCGGTGGCCGACCCCGGGAAGGTGTCGTACCTGACCCAGACCACGCTGGCCGTGGACGAGACCGCCGACGTGCTGGCGGTGCTGCGCGAGCGCTTCCCCGCGCTGCGCGGGCCCGGCTCGGCGGACATCTGCTACGCCTCCACCAACCGCCAGGCCGCGCTGCGGATGATCACCGCCGAGTCGGACGTGGTGCTGGTCGTCGGGTCGGCGAACTCCGCCAACACGCAGCGCCTGGTCGAGATCGCGCGCCGCGAGGGTCGTCCGGCTTACCTGGTCGAGGACGCCGGAGCCATCCGGCCGGAGTGGCTGGACGGCGCGTCGCGCGTCGGTGTCACGGCCGGTGCGTCCGCGCCGCCGCACCTGGTGTCGGAGGTCGTGGACGCGTTGCGCGCGCGGGGCCCGGTGATGGTCGTCGAGCGCGAGGCGACCCGCGAGACCATCCAGTTCACCGTGCCGGGCGCGGTGAGGTCGCTGTGAAGCGCTTCGCGGTGGACCTGGCGGGGCTGGACGCGGCGGAGCTGGACGGGCTGGCCGCCGACATCCGGGCGTTCCTGGTGGACAAGGTGTCGTCGGTGGGTGGGCACCTGGGGTCCAACCTGGGGGTGGTCGAGCTGACGATCGCGCTGCACCGGGTGTTCCGGTCGCCGCGGGACGTGCTGCTGTTCGACACCGGGCACCAGAGTTACGTGCACAAGCTGCTGACCGGGCGCGCGGCCGGGTTCGACGGGTTGCGGCAGGCCGGGGGGATGTCCGGGTACCCGGCGCGGGCGGAGTCCGTGCACGACGTGATCGAGAACTCGCACGCGTCGACGGCGTTGTCCTACGCGGATGGCGTGGCGCGTGCGTTCCGCGTGCGCGGGGAGGACGCGCGGCGGGTTGTCGCGGTGGTCGGCGATGGGGCCCTGACCGGTGGCATGTGCTGGGAGGCCATGAACAACCTGGGCGCGTCGCCGGAGTTGCCGGTCGTGGTGGTGCTCAACGACAACGGACGGTCCTACGCTCCGACGGTCGGTGGCCTGGCGGCGCACTTGGAGGGTCTGCGGGAGTCTACTGTGGACTCGTCAGTCTTCAGGAACATGGGCCTGGCTTACATCGGTCCGGTGGACGGCCATGACGTCTCGGCGTTGGAGAGCGCTTTCCAGATGGCGTCGGCCCTTGGCCGGCCCACGGTTGTGCATTGCGTGACGCGCAAGGGGAAGGGTTACCTGCCGGCCGAGCTGGACGACGAGTGCATGCACGCGGTCGGGGCGCTCGACCCGGCGACCGGTCGTCCGGTGGGGCGCGGCGCGGAGAGTTGGACGTCGGTGTTCGGGGCGGAGATCGCGGCGATCGGCGCGGAACGCCCGGACGTGGTGTGCCTGACCGCGGCCATGCCCGGTCCCACGGGGCTGGGACGGTTCGCGGCCCGTTTCCCGGACCGGTTCTTCGACGTGGGGATCGCGGAGCAACACGCGGTGACCGCGGCGGCGGGGATGGCGATGACCGGGCTGCACCCGGTGGTGGCGGTGTACTCGACGTTCTTGACGCGGGCGTTCGACCAGTTGCTGATGGACGTGGCGCTGCACGGGTTGCCGGTGACCTTCGTGCTGGACCGGGCGGGCATCACCGGGCCGGACGGCGCGAGCCACCACGGCATGTGGGACGCGTCCCTGCTGCCGGTGGTGCCCGGGATACGCGTCGGCGCGCCGCGTGATGCGGAGGTGCTGCGCGCGCTGTTGCGGGAGGCGGTCGACTTCGCCGGGCCGTCCGTGGTGCGGTACCCGAAGGCGGCGGTCGGTCCGGCGATCCCCGCGGTGCGGCAGGTGGCCGGGGTGGACGTGCTGCGGTACGCGCCTGACGCCCGGGTTCTGCTGGTGGGGGTGGGCGCTCTGGCCGGCGAGTGCTTGTCGGCGGCCGACGCGTTGGCGGCTCGTGGCGTGCCGGTGACGGTGGTGGACCCGAGGTGGGTCGCGCCGCTCGGTCCGACTCTGGTGGAGATGGCCGCCGAGTACCGGTTGGTCCTGGCGGTCGAGGACACCGCGTCGGCGGGGTCCTTGGGTGGCCGGTTGGCGCAAGCGCTTGCGGCTGCGGGGAGCGACACGTGCGCGGGGACGTGCGCTCTGCCGACGGCTTTTGTGCCGCATGGTGGTCGGGAGCAGTTGCTGAGCGGGTACGGGCTGGACGCGGACGGTATCGCGGCGGCCGTGTTGGAGCGCTTGGACTTGCTGGGCGAACGGGTGGGCCTGCGGCCGGTGGCCTGACGGCTGCGGGAGGTGGCCCGGCCCCCACCTCCCTGGCCGTTGCTCCGGGCGGTCGGAATTGTCGTACCCGCGTGGGAGAATGGATACCGGGGGCCGGCGGCCACGCCCGCGCACAGCGCCTTCCACGATCGGCTGACCTCGTTGCGGCTCGCGACCCGGCGCTCGGTCCCGCGCTGCCGAGGCTGGGCACCTGTTGTTGACGCCGCTGGCCCCGCGGGTGGAAGACACGCTTACCTAGCCGACTCAGCCACCCCTGCGTCCGCCGCGCCCAAGCCGCCCATGCTCCCCCCCGCGCTACGACTGCCGCGAGCCCTTGACCGCTGCCTGCCCTTGTGGCCGCCCGGCGATCTCGCTGGTAGCGACTACGTCGGTCGATGAGGTGGCCCAAGTCGGGGCTGCCGCTGCTTGAGTCAAGGCGCTTGCTGCCACGGCCTGAGCGGATTTCGGCTGTTCGCCGCGCTTGCCGCGGGTGGCTGTCGCGTGGCGATGTGCGGCCTCCGGCCCCCGCTTCCATTGTCCCACGGCGGTACGACACTTCCGGGCTCGGGGCGGGCGGGCTCGGGGCGGCGGGCTCCGGGCGGGCCGGCGGGTCAGTCGTCGAACGGGTCGTCGACCGGTGCGCCGATTTCCTGTTCCGACAGCGGCACCGCTCGGGACGGGTCGATCACCGAGAACACCGAACCGGTGTGGTCCGCCACCACCGTCACGCGTCCGTACGGGGTGTCGTACGGCTCCACCGTGATGCGTCCGCCCAGCTCAAGCACCCTGGAGGCGACCGAGTCGGTGCCGATCTCCGGTGCGGCGGTGAAGTACACCATCCAGTGCGCGGGCGTGTCGGACGGGAACGCTCGGCCCATCCGCTGCCGGCCCAGGACGGTGTGCCCCTCGACGCCCCAGATCGTGTAGTCCACCGCGTGGCCGTCACCGATCTGGGTGATTTCGAAGCCGCACAGCTCGCGGAAGAACTCGTCCGCCACCGCGCCGTCCCACGTGTTCAGCTCGGCCCACGCGTACGCGCCGTGCCCGTCGGTGCCGAACAGCCAGTCCTGCGGGACGTGCCGGAACCCGACAACACCGCCGGTCGGGTCCGCGACCAGCGTGGACACGTCGTCCGGCTCGCGCAGGACGTGCCCGCCCAGCGCGTGCACCTTCTCCGCCGTGGCACGGGCGTGCGGGCTGTTGAGGTACAGCGTCCACCCGAACCCGCCGTCGGCCGGCACCAGCTCGGCCACGGGCAGCCCGGCCACCACGGCGATCGTGCGACCCTGCACGTCGGCGTAGGTCCAGCCGAACAGCCCGGTGTAGAAGTCGATGGCGGCCTGCTCGTCGACCACGGGCAGCTCCACCCAGCAGGGCGCGCCGTGGTGCAGCTCGGCCAAGGCGGGGGAGTTCGGGACGATCGACACCGGCTACCTCCTGCGAAGGGCCTCGGGATGATCACGCTACGGCTCTACAGTCGTCCCGTGAAGGGATTCGTCCGCGCCGCGTTGGCCGCCGTCCGCCCGGCCACGGTCCTGCCCAGCCCGAACATCTGGCACTGGCCCGACGTGTACGAGGTGGAGAACCGCGCACAGGACGTGACCGGCGCCATCTGGCAGGTGTTGCGCGAGGCCTGCGACTGGACCGGCGGGGACGTGGTGGACGTGGGTTGCGGCGACGGATTCCACCTCGCCGAGTTCGCCAAACACGCGCGTTCGGTGATCGGCGTCGAACCCCATCCGCCGCTGGTCGAACGGGCCGCCAAGCGCGTCGCGGGGATCCCCGGCGCCTCCGTCGTCGCCGGTCCCGCGCAACGGCTGCCGCTGCCCGACGCGAGCGCGGACCTCGTGCACGCCCGCACGGCGTACTTCTTCGGACCCGGCTGCGAACCGGGCCTGCGCGAGGCGGACCGGGTGCTGCGGCCCGGCGGCACGCTCGCGATCGTGGACCTGGACGGCACGGCCGAGCCGTACGGCCCGTGGCTGTGCGCCGACGAACCCCGCTACAACCCGGCCGACGTCGAGGAGTTCTTCGCCGCGCAGGGCTTCGAGCTGCGCCGGGTGCGGGCGCTGTGGCGGTTCGAGCGGCGCGCGGACCTGGAGGCCGTGCTGCGCATCGAGTTCTCCGCGAAGGTCGCCGCCCGGGCCATCGCGCAGACGCCGGGGTTGTCGTTCGAGGTCGGCTACCGGGTCCACACCCGACGGAGGCCGACCGGTCTCGTGCTCGGATGAGAGCGTTCACATAGGATCGGGGCGTGGAGAACCGGAACGCGGTCAGGTTGGGACGCCGGGTCGGCGTGGTGGGTCTCGGGTGCTGGCAGCTCGGCGCCGACTGGGGCCAGGTGGACGAGAAGGACGCGCTGGCGGTGCTGCACGCCGCCGCCGACACGGGCGTGAACTTCTTCGACACCGCCGACGTCTACGGCGACGGGCGCAGCGAGACGCTCGTCGGCCGCTTCCTGCGGGAACGCGGGGACGACGGCATCACCGTGGCCACCAAGATGGGCCGCCGCGTCGAGCAGGTCCCGGAGAACTACTCCCGCGAGAACTTCCTGGCCTGGAACGACCGGTCCCGCGCGAACCTCGGCGTGGACACCCTCGACCTGGTCCAGCTGCACTGCCCGCCGACGCCGGTGTACTCCACCGACGAGGTGTTCGACGCGCTGGACGAGATGGTCGAGGCCAAGCGGATCGCCGCGTACGGCGTGTCCGTGGAGACCGTGGAGGAGGCGCTGACCGCCATCGCCCGACCGGGTGTGGCCAGCGTGCAGATCATCCTCAACGCGTTCCGGCTCAAGCCCCTGGAGCGCGTCCTGCCGGCCGCCGCCGAGGCGGGGGTGGCGATCATCGCCCGCGTGCCGCTGGCGTCCGGTCTGCTGTCGGGCAAGTACACCCGGGACACGCGGTTCGGCGAGGACGACCACCGCAACTACAACCGGCACGGCGACGCGTTCGACGTGGGCGAGACGTTCTCCGGCGTGCCGTTCGAGGTGGGCCTGGAGGCCGTGGAACGGCTGCGCCCGCTGGTGCCGGCCGGTGCGACGCTCGCGCAGTTCGCGCTGCGCTGGATCATCGACCAGCCGGGCGTGACCGTGGTGATCCCGGGCGCCCGCAACCCGGAGCAGGCGCGGGCGAACTCGGCGGCGGCGGACCTCGCCCCGTTGACCGTGCGGGACGAGGTCCGCGCCGTCTACGACGAGCTGGTGCGGCCGTTGGTGCACGACCGCTGGTAGGTCAGTCCTCGTCTTCCTCGACGTCGAGTTCGCCGAGGATCGCGTACAGCTTGCGCCGGGCCTCGTTGAGGACCTCCACGGCGCGGGTCTTCTGCTCACGCGTGCCCGCGTGGGCCATCTGGTGCATCGCCGCGCCCAAGTGCCGCGCGGCGGTGCGCAGCTTGGCCGCGCCCGCGTCCTGGTCGTCGGTCACCTGCTGCCACGGCGGGGTGTCCCCGAGCTTGGCCGCCTCGGCGCTGCCCGCCTCGGTGAGCGAGAACAGCTTCTTGCCGCCCGCCTCCTCGGTGGACGTGACCAGGCCTTCGTCGGCGAGCAGCTGCAGCGTCGGGTAGACCGAGCCGGGGCTGGGTCGCCACAGGCCGTCGGTGCGCTGCCCGATCTCCTGGATCATCTCGTAGCCGTGCATGGGCCGTTCGGCCAGCAGGCTCAACACCGCCGCGCGCACGTTGCCCTTGCGCTGCCGGCCGCGTCCGCCGCCGCGGCGGAAGAAGTCCGGCGGACCCGGTGGGACCGGGGGACCGCCGAACCCGAAACCACCGCCGAAGCCGCGCCGCGGGTCGCCGAAACCATGGTCCCGCTGGTGGCGTTCGTGGAGCCGGTGTCCTGGGTGGTGGGGGTGCATACGCATGTCGTTGCTCCTTCATCGATCGGTTCTGACACATCAACGATATATCGGAACCTGTCGCGATGCAACGGTCGGCGTTGTCGTGCGGTCGTGGGACACTGGAGGGTGCTATGACTGCCCTTCCCCTCGTGTTCGACGCGCCCAAGCGCGGCCTGCCGCCGCGCCACCTCGCCGACCTCACCGCCGACCAGCGGAAAGAGGCCGTGGCGGCGCTGGGTGAGAAGCCCTTCCGGGCCGCTCAGCTCTCGCACCACTACTTCAGCCGGCTCACCGTCGACCCGGCGGAGATGACCGACATCCCGGCCGCGTCGCGCGAACGACTGGTGACCGACCTCATGCCGCCGCTGTGGACCGAGCTGCGGTCGGTCGAGGCCGACGGCGGCACGACCCGCAAGACGCTGCTGCGCGCGCACGACGGGACGCTGGTCGAGTCGGTGCTGATGCGCTACCCGGACCGGGCGACGCTGTGCATCTCGTCGCAGGCGGGGTGCGGCATGGCGTGCCCGTTCTGCGCCACCGGCCAGGGCGGTCTCACCCGCAACCTGTCGACGGCGGAGATCGTGGACCAGGTGCGCCGGGGTGCGGCGGCCATGCGCGACGGCGAGCTGCCCGGCGGACCGGGGCGGCTGTCGAACATCGTGTTCATGGGCATGGGCGAGCCGTTGGCCAACTACAAGCGCGTGATCGAGGCCGTGCACCGGATCTGCGACCCGGCCCCGTCCGGGCTGGGGATCTCGCAGCGGTCGGTCACGGTGTCCACGGTCGGCCTGGTGCCCGCGATCCGGAAGCTGACCGAGGAGAACCTGCAGGTCCGGCTGGCCGTGTCGCTGCACACGCCGGACGACGAGCTGCGCGACACGCTGGTGCCGGTGAACACGCGGTGGAAGGTCGCCGAGGTGCTGGAGGCCGCGCGCGGGTACGCGGACCGGACCGGGCGGCGGGTGTCCATCGAGTACGCGCTGATCCGCGACATCAACGACCAGGGCTGGCGGGCGGACATGCTGGGCAAGGTGCTGCGCAAGCACCTGGGCCAACTGGTGCACGTGAACGTGATCCCGCTGAACCCGACCCCGGGCTCGAAGTGGGACGCGTCGCCGAAGCCGGTCGAGCGGGAGTTCGTGCGCCGGGTCAAGGAGCAGGGCGTGGAGTGCACCGTGCGCGACACGCGTGGCCAGGAGATCGCCGCCGCCTGCGGCCAGCTCGCCGCCGAGGGCTGACCCGGCGGGTCGGGCGCGACCGGATAGCATCCCCGCGACCGACGAGGGGGGTTCGGTGGAGTCGAAGCTGGTCGCGGGGCGTTATGCGACTGTCCGCGAACTCGGGCGTGGCGGCATGGGTGTGGTGTGGCTCGCCGAGGACAGGATCATCGGGCGGCGGGTCGCGCTCAAGGAGTTGCGCACGTCCTCGCCCACCGAGTTGGACCGGGTGCTGCGGGAGGCGCGCACCGCCGGGCGGTTGAACAGCCCGGCCGTCGTGACGGTGCACGACGTGCTGTCCGAGCACGGCACCACGTACATCGTGATGGAACTGGTCGAGGCGCCGACCCTGGCCGACCTGATGCGCGGCGGCCCGCTGCCCGCCGACCGCGTCGCGTCCATCGGGCTCGAAGTGCTCAAGGCGCTGGAGACCGCCCACGCGGCCGGCGTCGTGCACCGGGACGTCAAGCCGAGCAACATCATGGTGCTGCCCGACGGCGGCGTGAAGCTCGCCGACTTCGGCATCGCCCGTGCGATGGACGACCCCGGCCTCACCGCCACCGGCGGCGTGATGGGCTCGCCCGGGTACATGGCGCCCGAGCTGTTCCACGGTCGCCCGCCGTCGCCCGCGTCCGACCTCTGGGCGCTGGGTGCCACGCTCTTCCACGCCGCCGAGGGGCGTTCGCCGTTCCAGCGCGAGACGACCGCCGCCACGATGCACGCGATCATGTACGAAGCGCCGGTCCTGCGGCGCACGACGGGCGCGTTGGCCCAGGTCATCACCGGTCTCCTGACGCAAGCCGCCGAGGGGCGCGCGACCGCGGCGCAGGTCCGGGCGCTGCTGACCGAGCGGACCCGGCCGGTGGCCGCGCGCGAGCCGGACACGGTGATCATCGAAGCGCCGACCTCGTACGTCACCACCCCGCCGCCCTCGGACACCCGTCCCGGCTGGGGTGACGCCTGGGAGGACGAGCCGCCCAAGCCGAAACGGCGGGTCGCCGTGCTCGCCGGGGCCGCTCTCGTCGTGACGGCGCTGGCGTTGACGGCCGTGTTCGTCCTGGGACCGGACACCGAGACCGGGCGCGCGTCCGGCGCGCAGGGGACCGACCCGTCGTCGTCGGCCGCGGCCGCCACCTCCACCTCCACCTCGGCCGCGGCGTCGAGCTCGGAGGCGCCCAGCTCGACGGCCCCGTCGAGCGGTCCGGCGGCGACCTCCACGACGACCACCGCCGCGCCCGCCGCCACGACCACCCTGAAGGACACCCCGCCCCCGCAGGCGACCACCCCGGCCAAGCCGCCACGCCAGGTGACCGCGCTCACCCGCTACCGCAGCGGCGACGGCTGGCACTACAGCGGCTCGACCCAGCTCGGCGTGCCCGCCGGGTACACCGCCGAGGGACCGCTGGGCAAGCTCGCCGTGAACGCCGAGCCCGGCACCCGGCCGCTGTACTCGTGCGTCATCAACAACAGCAGCGACCGCATGACGTCGGTGTCGGCCAACTGCGAGAACCAGCAGGTCTACGGTCTGCTCGGGCACATCTTCACCCAGCAGCCCGCCGACGCCCGCGCCCAGCAGCTGTACCGGTGCAACATGGGCGGCCACCACTTCGAGTCGCTCAGCCCGACCTGCGAGGGCAAGACGGTCGAGTTCCCGCTGGGGTGGGTGCTGGCCACCTGAGCCGGGTCAGCCGCCGGGGACGACCTCGGTGAGCCTGCCCGTGGCCACGTCGAACACGAAGCCGCGCACCGAGTCCCGCACCGGCACGTACGGGCTGGTGCGGATGCGGGCGATGGACTGGCGCACGTCCTCCTCCAGGTCGGGGAACGCCTCGGCCGCCCACGGCGGCTTCACGCCCACCTCGTCCTGGATCGAGCGGCGGAACTCGTCGTCGGTGAAGGTCAGCATGCCGCAGTCGGTGTGGTGGATGAGGATGATCTCGCGCGTCCCCAGCAGCCGCTGGCTGATCGCCAACGACCGGATCTCGTCGTCGGTCACCACGCCCCCGGCGTTGCGGATCACGTGGGCCTCGCCCTCGTTCAGCCCGAGCACCCGGTAGACGTCCAGGCGGGCGTCCATGCACGCCACCACCGCCACATGCTTGGACGGCGGGAGCGGGAGCGGGCCTGCGAACTGCTCGGCGTAGGCGGCGTTGTTGGCCAGGAGCTGGTCGGTGACGGACATGGCGGGCGTCCTCTCACGGAGAGCGAGTGGTTGAGTGCGCTGCGCGACCTTGAGCCAACTGTCGTATGCGCGGGCGTGCAACCGAGCCCAACCAGTGGGACGTCAGGCGATCGCCACAACCACCGCGGTGGCGTTGTCGTTGCCGCCGGCCGCCTCCGAGTCGGCCAGCAGGGCCCGCACCGCGGCTTCCGGCGAGGACGTGCGCAGGATCTCCAGGATGCGGTGGTACGGGACCTGTTCGGCCACGCCGTCCGTGCACAGCAGGTAGACGTCGCCGGCGTGCGGCTGGACGTGGAGCAGGTCCGGGTCCGGGTGGGACGGGTGACCCACGTACCGGGTGAGTTGGTAGCGCGCCGAGTGGGCTTGCGGGGAGTCGTGGGGCCACCAGCCGTGGACCGCGCCCAACCACGCCATCGTGTGATCGACGGTCAGCAGTTCGAGCAGGCCGGAGCGCAGGCGGTACGCGCGGGAGTCGCCCAGTTGGGCGATCCACAGCCCGTCCGGGGTCTCGACCAGTGCCGTGAGGGTGCAGCCGGCCAAGGTCGAGGACTGGCGGCCGAAGTCGGCCACGACGCGGTGTGCCTCGGCCAGGGCCGGGCGGATGCCGGCGATGCCCGAAGCGCGGACGTGGGAGACGACCAGGTCCACTGCCGTGCGGCCGGCCATGGCGCTGCCCGGACCGTCGCCCATGCCGTCCGCCACGACCGCCAGCAGCGGCTCGGTGGACAGGTGGGCGACGTCGAAGTTGGCGTGGTAGCGGCGGCCGGTGTCGGTGCCCGACGCGGCGGTGGGCACCGCCGTCAGCGGCGCCAGGAGGTGCGGCTGCGGACCTGCTCCCAGATCAGCAGGATCGCCATGCCGGCGCCGAACGCGACCACCCAGATGTCCTCGGTGCGGCCGTGGTGGTTGCCGATGAGCAGCGAGAACGTCGCCAGCACGGACAGCCACCCGGCGATGCGGATGCCCTTGGGGAAGGTGCCGTGCCAACCCCACTCGGCCGACGGCTCGTCGTGGGTGTCGACCGCCGGACGCTTGTCCAGTTCAGAGGACGAAGACACAGCCGCACGACCTTCCTGCCCGATCAAGTTCACGTACGGCGTCATCGTCGCACATCATGAGCACGGGGGAGACGTGAGGTGCGCGGCACTGCCCCGCCGTCTAACGTCACGCGCTGTGCCAGAGGTGACCAGTTGACCGACCAGCCCGGCTTCCACCCGGTCGAGGAGCCCACGCCGGACACGTTCGCCCCCGTCGAGGTCGGCCTGTACGGGGTCACCAAGCGGTTCGCCGACCAGACCGCCGTGGACGACCTCTCGCTGCGGGTCCACGAAGGCGAGTTCTTCTCCGTGCTCGGCCCGTCCGGGTGCGGCAAGACGACGCTGTTGCGCATGATCGCCGGGTTCGAGCACCCGGACGCGGGCCGCATCGAGCTGGACGGCGTGGACATGGTCGGCGTGCCGCCCTACCGCCGGGACGTCAACACCGTCTTCCAGTCCTACGCCCTGTTCCCGCACATGTCGGTGTGGGACAACGTGGCGTACGGCGTCAAGCGCAAGGGCGTCCGCGGCGACGCCCTGGAGAAGACCGTCGGCGAGCACCTCGAACTGGTGCGGCTGAGCCAGTACGCCAAGCGCCGCCCGGCGCAGCTGTCCGGCGGGCAGCAGCAACGGGTGGCGATCGCCCGCGCGCTGGCCGCCGGGCCCCGGTTGCTCCTCCTGGACGAACCGCTGGGCGCGCTGGACGCAGTGCTGCGCAAGGAACTCCAGATGGAGCTGATGCGCATCCAACGCGAGGTCGGCACGACGTTCCTGTACGTCACGCACGACCAGGAGGAAGCGCTGGTGCTGTCGCACCGCGTGGCCGTGATGAACGCCGGACGGGTCGAGCAGGTCGGCTACCCCGAGGACGTCTACGAGCGCCCCGCGACCCGGTTCGTGGCCGGGTTCATCGGCACGTCCAACATCCTCGACGCCAAGGTGTCCGGTGTGGACGGTCGCTGGGTCGAGCTGGACGCCGCGGGTGCCACCCGGCTGCGCGCGCCCCTGAACGGCGAGGTCCGCCACGGGCAGCGGGTCGCCGCGACCGTGCGGCCGGAGAAGGTCCACCTCTACGACGACGACGCCGAGCCGCCGACGGGCTGGTGCGTGGTCGCCGGCACCGTCCGCGACGTCGTCTACACCGGGGTGTCCACCCAGTTCGTGGTGGACGTGCCCGGTGGCGGCGAACTCGTCGCGTTCGTGCAGAACACCCGCCGCATCGACGACGCGGGCGCGCCCGGCCAGCCCGTCCGGATGGGCTGGGACCCCGACTTCACCGTGCTGTTGGAGAACGCCGATGACTGACCGAGACCTCCGGATCGCCCGCCTGTGGGACGCCGGGGTGAGCCGCCGCACGATGCTGCGCTCCAGCGCGTTCTTCGCGCTCGCCGCGACCGGCGCGTGCGGCGTGGGCGAAGCGCCGTCGAACACCGCCGCGCCCACGTCGAAGGCCAAGGCGGTCAACGCCAAGGACGAGCCGAAGCTCAACTTCTACAACTGGACCGACTACATCGCGCCCGACACGTTGTCCGGCTTCAAGACCGCGACCGGCATCGACGTCACCTACGACAACTTCAGCACCAACGACGAGATGGAAGCCAAGATCGCCTCCGGCGCGGCGGGCTACGACCTCGTCGTGCCCAGCGACAACTTCCTGCGCCGGTTCCTGCGCGCGGGCCTGCTCTCGCCGCTGGACCACGACCTGCTGCCCAACCTCAAGAACCTGGAGAAGCGGTTCACCGAGGCCGACTACGACCCGGGCAACGCCCACTCGGTGCCGTGGGCGTGGGGCACGACGGGCCTGGCGTACGCGACGTCCCAGCTCGGCGACGTGTCGGGGTTCTCCGCCTACGACCTGGCCGCCGCGCAGGGCCGCAGCACGATCCTGGACGAGGCCCGCGACGGCCTCGCGCTGGGCCTGCTCAAGGCGGGCCACGACCCGAACACCACCGACCCGAAGCACCTGGACGACGCGGTCAAGCTGCTGCTGGAGCTGAAGAAGAAGATCGGCCAGATCACCTCCGACGTCATCGAGCCGCTGACCGGCGGCCAGGTGCCGCTGGCGCAGGCCTACTCCGGTGACGCGTTCCAGGCGCGCGACGCCAACCCGGACATCGCCTACGCCATCCCGGCGGAGGGCGGCCTGTCCTATGTGGACCTGCTGTGCATCCCGAAGGACGCCCCGCACGCCGCCAACGCGCACCGGTTCATCGACTACGTCCTGGGTCCGGAGGTGGGCGCGGCCCTGGCGAACGCCGTCCGCTACGGCAGCCCGAACGCCGCCGCCAAGCCGCTGATCGACAAGGAGCTGCTGGACGACCCGCTGGTGTACCCGTCCGACGAGCAGTTGGCGAAGCTGCCGTTCACCAAGGACCTCGGCGGCGAGGTCGAGGCCCGCTACGCGGACGCGTGGACCAAGGTCAAGACCGGCTGACCGGGAACGCCGGGAGGGTCCGTGGTCGGGCACAATCACGGCTCGTGTCCTCGACCCGGCGCGGGTGGCTCGTCGCCACCGGCCTCCTCACCCCCACCGGCCTGTGGCTGGGCGTCTTCCTGATCGCACCGCTGGTGCTGGTGGTCCAGTTCAGCTTCGCCACGCGGGACACCGGCGTGGCGCGGGCCGTGCTGCCGTGGACGACCCAGGCGTACCGGACCGCGCTGGACCCGGCGTTCCTGCCGATCTTCGGGCGGACCCTGGCCTACGCCGGGACCACGACGGCGCTGTGCCTGCTGCTCGGGTTCCCGCTGGCGTGGTTCATCGCGCGGCACGGCGGGCGGTACCGGACGGCGCTGCTGGCGGCGGTGCTGGTGCCGTTCTGGTCGTCGTACCTGGCGCGGATCTACGCGTGGAAGGCGCTGCTGGACGGGGAAGGCCTGGTCAACCGGGTGCTGGAGCCGGTGGGGCTGGACCGCGAAGGCGGGTTCCTGCTCACCGACGGCGCGGTGGTGCTGGGCCTGACCTACGGGTTCCTGCCGTTCATGGTGCTGCCGCTGTACGTGGCGTGCGAGCGGTTCGACCACCGGTTGGTGGAGGCCTCCCACGACCTCGGGCACGGGCGGGTCTCGACGTTCTTCCGGGTGGTGCTGCCCGGGGTGTTCCCGGGCGTGCTGGCGGGGTCGTTGCTGGTCCTGGTGCCGGCGGCGGGCGACTTCGTGACGCCGCGGCTGCTGGGCGGGGTGGACCAGTCGACGTTCGGCAGCGTGATCGACGACCAGTTCCGCGGCGGCAACAACTGGCCGCTGGGCTCGGCGATGGCGGTCCTGCTGCTGGTCCTGGTGGTCGTGGTGCTGGTGCTGCGCGGGCGGCGCGGGGAGGACGTGCTGTGAACCGGCGGCCGTGGGCGTTGGGCGCGGTGGCGGCGCTGGTCTTCGCGTTCCTGTACCTGCCGATCCTGTGGTTGGCGCTGGTGTCGTTCAACGAGTCGCGGTCGCTGAGCCGGATCACGGGGTTGTCCGGACGTTGGTACGCGGAGTTGTTCAACGACGCGCGCGTGCTGGAGTCGCTGGGGTTGACCCTGCGGCTCGCCGGGGCCAGCGCGGTCGTGTCCACCGTCATCGGGACGTTGGCGGCGTTCGGGCTGCGGCGGGCGTTCCCGGGGCGCGGGTTGTGGACGGTGCTGTTGAGCCTGCCGCTGGTCGTGCCCGAAGTGGTGTTGGGCGTGGCGCTGCTGGGGTTCTGCGTGAAGCTCGCCGGCATCCCGCTCGGGTTCGGGGCGTTGCTGGCGGCGCACGTGGCGTTCTCGCTGAGCTTCGTCGTCGTGGTGGTGCGGGCCCGGGTCGCGGGGATGGACGCGCGGCTCGAAGAAGCCGCCGCGGACCTCGGGGCCGGGCCGTGGGTGGCGTTCCGCACGGTCACGTTGCCGCTGGTGGCGCCGGCCGTCGCGGCGGGCGCGGCGTTCGCGTTCCTGCTGTCGTTCGACGACGTGGTGACCTCCAGCTACCTGACCGGGGTCGGCTCGACGACGTTGCCGGTGTTCGTCTACGCGCAGGCGAGCAAGCGCGGGGTGTCGCCGGAGATCGTGGCGCTGTCCACGCTGCTGGTGGCCACGAGCGCGGCGCTGCTCGTCGCCGGGGTGCTGGTCGCCGCGAAACGTGCGCGGGCGTCAACTTTCGTCGGCTCGATCAGCGACGAATGAACGCCGTGGCGCGCCGGGGGAGTGTTTACCGTTGTCCGTTGTGACGTCTGTCGTTCAGCGCCTGCGGCCCGAGGCGGCGGCCCTGAAGGCCGCCCCGCGGGAGTTCCTCCGCACGCACGCCGAGCGGCTGCGCGCGGTCACCGCGTGGCGGGTCGGCCGCGAACTGCTGGCGATCGCCGTGCTCGTGGTGCTGGACGTGTACCCGGGGTTCATCGCGGGCGAGAAGCCGTTCCAGGGCTGGTCGGTGGTGCTGGTCGGCCTCGGGTACGTGGGGCTGTACGTGCTGCGCCTGGGGTTCCCGGCGCTCGCGCTGCTGGCCGCCACCTGGGTCGTGTTCACCCTGGAGCACGGCGGGGTCGCCACGATCATCATGCTGTCCTACGCGGCCGGCTACCGGATCGCGTCGTGGCAGCGCTCGCTGGTCACCGCCGCGCTGGGCCTGGCCGTCTACATGGTCGCCTGGGACCTCTCCGCGCCCACGCTCAACGGGCCGCTCGGGTCGTGGATCGTCCTCACCGTCTACGGCATGGTCGTGGTCCTGCCGTTCCTCGTCGGCCGCTACACCGCGCAGCGCAACGCCCTGGTGGCGGCGTTGCAGGAGCGTGAGGAGCGGGTCGTGCGGGAACGGCGCATGGTGTCGCGGCAGGTCCGGCTGCGCGAGCGCAACCGCATCGCCCAGGACATGCACGACAGCCTCGGCCACCGGCTGAGCCTGATCTCGGTGCACGCGGGCGCGTTGTCGCTGGACTCGGAGCTGGGCGAGAAGCAGCGCGAGGCCGTCCAGGTGCTGCGCAGCGCGGCGTTGACGGCGATGGAGGAGCTGCGCGGCGTCATCGGCGTGCTGCGCCGCGACGAGCCCGACGAGGAGCAGGTCCGGCGCACCGTGGACGCCATCGACGAGCTGGTCGAGGGCGCGCGGCGGGCCGGGGTGCGGGTGAGCCTGGTGCGCGGCGGCCAGCCGTGCCCGCTGCCCGCGAAGGTCAGCCACGCGGCGTACCGGATCGCGCAGGAGGGCCTGACCAACGCCAGCAAGCACGCGCCGGGCGCGAGCGTGCAGGTGACCGTGAAGTACGAGCCGGACGCGCTGGTCGTGGAGGTCCGCAACAACCCGCCGCGGGTCAAGCCGCGCGACGGGGCCGGGTTCGGGCTGGTCGGCCTGGGCGAGCGGGTGCGCCTGGCGGGCGGCATGCTGCACGTCGGCGAGCTGCCGTCCGGCGGGTTCCGGATCGCGGCCGTCCTGCCCTACGAGGACACGGCGGCGGCCGACGACGAGCCGTCCGACGACGGCATCCCGGTGGAGCAGAGCAAGCCCGCGACCGGCATCCGCAAGTGGGCCGGCGTCGGGTCGATCGTGCTGGCCGGGATGGTGGTGCTGGTCGTGGTCGCCGGGTACGTGTGGCTGGGCAGCCGGCCGTTGACCAAGGTCGTGCCGACGCAGCTGTACGAGCGGGCGTCGGTCGGGGACGACGAGTCGGCGTTGCGGGCCGCGTTCCCCGGCGGGTCGTCGCCGGTCCTGGGCGACATCACGCAGGGCGCCGACCCCGAGCCGGAGGGCGCGGCCTGCGAGTACTTCGTGACCGACGACCAGAGCTACACGTCGGGCGGGGTGAAGGTCGTGCGCTTCTGCTTCGCGGACGGCAAGCTCGTCGAGAAGAAGATCCACCTGCACCATGGGGCGTGAACGTTGATCCGGGTCCTGATCGCCGACGACGAGCCGTTGATGCGCGCGGGCATCAAGGCCATCCTCGGCACCGCCGACGACATCGAGCTGGTCGCCGAGGCCGGTGACGGGCGGGAGGCGGTGCGGATCGCCCGCGAACGGCGCGTGGACGTGGCCGTGCTGGACATCCGCATGCCCCGCCTGGACGGCTTGTCGGCGGCCCGCGAGCTGCGGTCGGTGGCGCCGTCGGTGCGGGTGGTGATGCTGACCACGTTCGGTGAGGACGACAACATCGTGCGCGCGCTGTCCGACGGCGCGGCGGGGTTCCTGCTGAAGGACTCCGCGCCGGAGGAGCTGCTGCGGGCCGTCCGGGCGGTGCACGCGGGGGAGGCGTACCTGTCACCCATGGTGACCAGCCGGGTGGTGGGGATGGTCGCCCAGGTGGGCCAACCGCGACGGCAGGAGGCCATCCGGCAGGTCGAGGGGCTGACCGAGCGTGAGGTGGAGGTGCTGGCGCTGTTGGGGCTGGGGATGTCGAACGCGGACGTCGGGCAGCGGCTGCACATGAGCGAGGCGACGGTGAAGACGTACGTGAGCCGGTTGCTGGCGAAGCTGGGGCTGACGAACCGGGTGCAGGCGGCGTTGCTGGCCCGGGACGCGGGCCTGGCGGGCTGAGTTCAGCCCTTCCCGTCCAGCAGCGCCCGCAGTCGCCTCACCTCGGCGACCAGGCGCGGGACGGCGTCTCGGGCCATGGCGATGAAGAGGGCGTTCTCGTCCCAGCGCTCGTCGGCGACGTCCACGTAGCGCGGGTGCTGGACCAGCGTGGCGGCGATGATCTCACCGTGGTCGAACGCGGGGAACCGCTCGTTGCGGCCGGTGTCGGGGACGGTGCTCACCGCGGTGAGGCACATCGCGTAGTCGTCGTCCAGCGCACGGGTGTACCAGGGGCCGGGGGTGGTCGCCTCGTCCAACTCCTCAAGGGTGTCCAGCAGTTCGTCGAGGTCGTCCACTTCGTCATCGCTCACGGGGCAGGTCTACCACCGGCGCATGAAGCAGCCCCCTGCCGACCGGGGGGATGGTCGACAGGGGGCTGTGGGTCGCGGCGCGCGAGGGGGTGCGCGCTCCGCGAAGTGTGGTGCGGGTTATGCGCGTGCGCGGTTGCCCGTCACCAGGCGGTAGATGCCCAGCACGACCAGCGAGCCGAGGATGGCCAGCAGCCACGTGCTCAGGTCGAAGAAGGTGTTGATGTCGGTGCCGAACAGGGCCTGGCCGATGAACCCGCCGATGATGGCCCCGACGATGCCGAGCAGCATCGTGATGATGATGCCACCCGGGTCGCGACCAGGCATGATCGCCTTGGCGATGGCGCCTGCGATCAACCCGAGTACGATCCAACCCAAGATGCCCACGGGGGCTCTCCCTTCCTGCCGGCCTCGACGGGCGGAATCCGTCGTGGCGCTTGATCAGGGGTTGCCCACGTTCGAGTGAGCCCACTCCTCCGTTATCATCTCGTGACCTGAGTACCGCTGTGCGGTCCATCAGCTCGGCTCCGGAACAATGGGCGGTGATGAGCACTCCACGCACGGTCCTGGTCCTCGGGTCCACCGGCTCGGTCGGCACCCAGGCCCTCGACGTCATCGCCGCCAACCGCGACCGCTTCTCCGTCGTCGGGCTCGCCGCCGGCGGCTCCGACCCGGCCGCGCTGGCGGCCCAGGCCGTCGAGCACGGCGTCGAGGCCGTCGCCGTCGCCAAGACCACCGCCGTCGAGGACGTCACGCTCGCCCTCTACGCCGAGGCGCAGAAGCGGGGGTACGCGAAGGGCGGGTTCACGCTGCCGCGCGTCCTCGCCGGGCCGACCGCCATGGTCGACCTCATCGACTCGACCCCCGCGGACGTCGTCCTCAACGGCATCACCGGGTCCATCGGCTTGGAGCCGACTCTCCGGGCGCTCGACTCCGGCTCGACGCTCGCGCTGGCCAACAAGGAGTCGTTGATCGCCGGCGGGCCCCTGGTGCTCAAGGCCGCCAAGCCCGGTCAGATCGTGCCCGTGGACTCCGAGCACTCCGCCCTCGCCCAGTGCCTGCGCGGCGGCACGGACGCCGAGGTCGCCAAGCTCGTGCTGACCGCGTCCGGCGGCCCGTTCCGCGGTCGCAAGCGGTCCGAGCTGGAGGGCATCACCGCAGCTCAGGCGCTCGCCCACCCCACCTGGTCGATGGGGCCGGTGATCACCGTCAACTCCGCCACCCTGGTCAACAAGGGGCTGGAGCTGATCGAGGCGCAGCTGCTGTTCGGCGTCCCCTACGACCGCATCGACGTGGTCGTGCACCCCCAGTCGATCATCCACTCGATGGTCACCTTCACCGACGGCTCGACCCTCGCGCAGGCGTCCCCGCCGGACATGCGGCTGCCCATCGCGCTCGCCCTGGGCTGGCCCGAGCGCGTCCCCGGCGCCGCCGCCGCGTGTACCTTCGAATCACCGACCGCCTGGACGTTCGAGCCGCTGGACGACGAGGTCTTCCCGGCGGTCCGGCTGGCCAGGCAGGCGGGTTCCGGCGGGGGCTGCCTGCCGGCGGTCTACAACGCCGCCAACGAGGAAGCGGTCGCGACCTTCCTGGCCGGCGGCACGTCGTTCACGTCCATCGTGGACACGGTGGAACGGGTGCTGACGGAGGCGGACGGCTGGGCGCACGAGCCCGCCGACGTCGCCGAGGTGCTCGCCGCCGAGGATTGGGCCCGCACGCGGGCGCGGGAACTCGTGGCCACTTCGGTGGGGTCTGGAAGGGACTGAGAGTGGTCTTCTTTTTGGGCATCTTGCTGTTCGCCCTGCTGATCGGCATCTCGATCGCCCTGCACGAGCTGGGCCACTTGGCCACCGCGAAGATGTTCGGGATGAAGGTGACCCGGTACTTCATCGGGTTCGGGCCGAAGATCTGGTCCTTCCGCCGCGGTGAGACCGAGTACGGCCTGAAGGTCATCCCGGCCGGCGGGTTCTGCGAGATCACCGGCATGACCGCGCTGGAGGAGGTCCGGCCGGAGGACCAGCACCGCGCCTTCTACAAGCAGAAGACCTGGAAGCGGGTCGTGGTGCTCAGCGCGGGCTCCATCACCCACTTCATCCTCGGCTTCTTCATCCTCTACCTGATGGCCGCGATCATCGGCATCCCCAACCTGCGCAACACGCCGCTGGTGGCCGAGGTCGCGCCGTGCGTCACCAGCGTCACGGTCACCGAGTGCAAGCCCGGCGACACCTCGCCCGCGGGCAAGGCCGGGTTCCAGGCGGGCGACGAGATCGTCGCCGTGGCCGGCACCCCCACGCCGACCTGGACCGACGTGCTCAAGGTCACCCGCGACCGGTTCGGCGCCACCGATTTCAAGGTCAAGCGCGGCGAGCGGGAACTGGTGCTCAGCGTGGACGTGACCCGGGTCGACCGGGAGTACGTGCGCAAGGACGGCTCGACCTACAAGAAGGAAGTCGGCGCGATCGGCATCCTCCACCAGACCGAGTTCAACTACAACGCGCTCACGGCCTTCGGCGGGGCCGCCAAGTACACCGGCGACATGTTCGTCAACACCTGGCACGGCCTGCTCAAGTTCCCGGAGAAGATCCCGGCGGTGGTCAAGGCCATCGGCGGCGGCGAGCGCGACCTGGACACCCCGGTCAGCGTCGTCGGCGCGTCCCGGCTGGGCGGCGAGGCGGTCGAGCAGGGCCTGTGGCCGTTCTTCTGGCTGATGCTGGCCGGCCTGAACTTCTTCGTCGGCGTGTTCAACCTCCTGCCGCTGCTGCCGCTTGACGGTGGTCACATCGCCGTCAACCTGTACGAACGGGTGCGAAACTGGATCCGGAAGCTGCGCGGTCTGCCCGCGGGCGCGCCGGTCAACTACCTGCGGCTGCTGCCGCTGACCTACTTCGTGATCTTCGTGGGCGGTGCGGTGACGTTGCTGACCGTGACCGCGGACATCGTCAACCCCATCCGGCTCCAGTGATCGTTGTGAGAGGTGTTTGTCCATGAGTGACGGCGTGCTGCTCGGGATGCCGGCGTTGCCGCCCCCGGTGCTGTCCGAGCGCCGCAAGACCCGCCAGTTGATGGTCGGGTCCGTCGGTGTGGGCAGTGAGTTCCCGGTGTCGGTGCAGTCGATGACCACGACGGTCACGGCGGACGTGAACGCGACGTTGCAGCAGATCGCGGAGCTGACCGCGGCCGGCTGCGACATCGTGCGGGTGGCGTGCCCGTCGCAGGACGACGCGGACGCGTTGTCGGCGATCGCGCGCAAGTCGCAGATCCCGGTGATCGCGGACATCCACTTCCAGCCCAAGTACGTGTTCGCGGCGATCGAGGCCGGGTGCGCGGCGGTGCGGGTGAACCCGGGCAACATCAAGAAGTTCGACGACAAGGTCCGCGAGATCGCCCAGGCCGCCAAGGACCACAACACCCCGATCCGGATCGGCGTGAACGCCGGGTCGCTGGACCCGCGGCTGATGGCCAAGTACGGCAAGGCCACCCCGGAGGCGCTGGCCGAGTCGGCGCTGTGGGAGGCCTCGCTGTTCGCCGAGCACGACTTCCACGACCTGAAGATCAGCGTCAAGCACAACGACCCGGTGATCATGATCCGGGCCTACGAGATCCTCGCCGAGCAGTGCGACTACCCGCTCCACCTGGGTGTCACGGAGGCGGGTCCGGCGTTCCAGGGCACGATCAAGTCCGCCGTCGCGTTCGGCGCGCTGCTGCGCCAGGGCATCGGCGACACCATCCGGGTGTCGCTGTCCGCGCCGCCGGTGGAGGAGGTCAAGGTCGGCCACCAGATCCTCCAGTCGCTCAACCTGCGGCCCCGCAAGCTGGAGATCGTCTCCTGCCCCTCCTGCGGTCGGGCCCAGGTGGACGTCTACACGCTGGCCGAGCAGGTCACCGCCGGTCTGGAGGGCATGGAGGTGCCGCTGCGCGTGGCCGTCATGGGCTGCGTGGTCAACGGGCCGGGCGAGGCGCGTGAGGCCGACCTGGGCGTCGCCTCGGGCAACGGCAAGGGCCAGATCTTCGTCAAGGGCAAGGTCATCAAGACCGTCCCCGAGCACCAGATCGTGGAGACCCTGATCGAGGAGGCCATGCGCATCGCCGAGGAGATGGGCGAGACCGCGGGTGACGGCGAACCGGTCGTGACGGTCGGCTGAGCGGGTGGCGGACGCGCGTGGAATGCGGTCCATCTGGCAGGCTTGAAGCGTGCTGAGGCTTGCCGGCGCGCGCGTCCTGGACGAGCGGGACCTCAACGAGGTCCTCGCGGTGCTGTCGGGCGACCCGGTGGCCGCCTGCATGGTGGCCGCCCGGGTCGAGGTCGCCGGGCTGGACCCGTGGCGACTGGGCGGCGAGGTGTGGGCCTACGACCACCGGTCGCTGCGCGGCGCCCGGCTGGACGCCCTGTGCTTCGCCGGGCCCAACCTCATCCCGCTGTGCGGCAACGCGTCCGCCATCCGCAGCTTCGCCGACCGCGCGCGGCGGCGGGGCCGCATGTGCTCGTCCCTGGTCGGGCCCGCCGAGCAGGTGCTGGCGCTGTGGGAGGAGTTGGCCCCGGACTGGGGCCCGGCCCGCGAGGTGCGCGGCGACCAGCCGCTGATGGCGCTGGGCCGCACGCCGTCGGTCACCCCGGACCCGCTGGTGCGGCCGGTGCGCCCGGACGAGCTGGACCGGTACCTGCCGGCGGCGGTGGCCATGTTCATCGAGGAGGTCGGCGTCGATCCGTGCGCCGACGACGGCGGCGCGTCCTACCGGGCGCGGGTGGCCGAGCTGATCTCCAGCGGTCGCGCGTTCGCCCGGTTCGAGGGCCGGGACGTGGTGTTCAAGGCCGAGATCGGGGCCATGTCGAACAAGGTCGGCCAGATCCAGGGCGTGTGGGTGCGGCCGGACCGGCGCGGGCAGGGCATCGGCACCGCCGGGACCGCCGCGGTCGCCGAACGCCTGGTGCGCGGCCTGGGCCGGACCGCCTCGCTGTACGTGAACAGCTACAACGACGTCGCCCGCGCGGCCTACCGCCGCATCGGGTTCACCCAGGTCGGCCAGTACGCGACGGTGCTGTTCTAGGGCGGTTCCCGCCACCGGGCATACTCACCTCCCGTGACCCTCCGGACTGCCCTGGCCGTGGTGGCTCTCCTGGTGCTCAGCGGATGCGGCCTGTTCTCCTCCAAACCCGGTCCCGACCAGGTCGCCGGGGACTTCCTGGCCAAGCTGGCCTCCGGTGACGTCGACGGCGCCGTCGCGATGACCGACGACCCCGGCGGGGCGAAGGAGCTGCTGGAGAAGGTCCGCGGCGCGCTCAAGCCGACCGCCGTGCGGGCCTCTGCCGAACAGGTGCGCTCGGCGGGCGAGTCGTCGTCGGCCGACGCCACCGCGAAGCTGGAGTGGGAGCTGGAGCACGGCCGGGTGTGGTCGTACCAGACGAAGTTCGACCTGCGCCGCGAAGAGGACGCGTGGAAGGTGCACTGGGCGCCGACCGTGCTGCACCCGAAGCTGAGCGCGCAGCAGTCGATCGGGGCGTCCGAGGTGAAGCCCGCGCTGGCCCCCGTCCTGGACCGCGAGGGCACGCCCCTGCTGTCACCCGAACAGGTGATCTCGATCCTGTTGGACCCGGCGCAGGCCGGTGACGTGGGCGCGGTGGCCGGCGCGCTGGGCGCGGCGCTGGCCCGGATCGACCCGAAGATCACGGCGGCGTCGATCACCGAGGGCGTGGGCAAGGTGCCCGCCGGGCAGGTGTACCAGGTGGCGGCGTTGCGCGACGCCGACTACCAGAGCGTGAAGCCGGAGATCTACGAGCTGCCCGGGGTGCGGTTCACCAGCCAGACGAGCCTGCTCGCGCCGGCGCGGGACTTCGGGTCGCAGGTGCTGCCCGCGGTGCGCAAGGCCGTGGAGGAGGAGATCGCCGGGCGGGCCGGGTTGCGGATCTTCACCGTCAAC
The DNA here is from genome assembly GCF_040647305.1 of Saccharothrix sp. NPDC042600. Taxonomy (NCBI): domain Bacteria; kingdom Bacillati; phylum Actinomycetota; class Actinomycetes; order Pseudonocardiales; family Pseudonocardiaceae; genus Saccharothrix; species Saccharothrix sp. NPDC042600. The sequence continues at coordinate 61,242 of NZ_JBEZBW010000016.1, forward strand.
GCGGCCGGCGCCGAGGTCGAGGACCTGCACGAGGTGGCGCCCGAGCCCGCCGAGGCGGTGTCCACCGGCATGAGCCGGGCCGTGCAGACCGCGGCCGAGGACGCGCTGGAGCCGATCGCCGAGCCCGCGATGCTGGTGGCGCTGTCCGCGTCGACCGGCGACATCCTCGCCGTGGCCCAGAACAAGCCCGCCGACGACCAGGGCGCCATCGCGCTGACCGGCCGGTTCCCGCCCGGGTCCACGTTCAAGATGATCACCGCGGCGGCGGCCGTGGAGGCGGGTGTGTCCGCGGACTCGCCGCAGCCGTGCCCGGGCAAGATGACCATCGACGGGCGGCGGATCGTGCCCAACGACAAGGAGTTCGACAAGGGGACGATCCCGCTGCACTCGGCGTTCGCGTTCTCGTGCAACACGACGTTCGCCAAGATCGCCTCGGAACTGCCGGCGGACGCGCTGACCAAGCAGGCGGAGAAGTTCGGCCTGGGCGTCGACTTCGAGATCCCGGCCATCACCACCATCACCGGCTCGGTCCCGCCCGCGACGGACGTCGTGGAACGCGCGGAGGACGGCTTCGGCCAGGGCAAGCTGCTGGCGAGCCCGTTCGGCATGGCGCTGGCGGCGGCCACGGCGGCCCACGGCTCGATGCCCACGCCGGCGCTGCTGAAGGGCCGCGAGACGAAGGCGAACCTGAAGCCGACCGCGCCGTCGCCCACGGTCCTGGAGCCGCTGCGGGCGATGATGCGCGAGGTGGTCGAGTCGGGCACGGCCCCGCAGCTGCGGCCGTACGGGGACGTGCGGGGCAAGACGGGGACGGCTCAGTTCGGTGACGGGACCAACTCGCACGGCTGGTTCGTGGGGTACCGGGGCGACGTGGCGTTCGCGACGTTGCTGCTGGGCACCAACACCTCCGCTCCGGCCGTCGACGCCTCGGCCCGGTTCCTGCGCGCGCTGGGCTGAACGGAGCACCGTGCTACCGTGTAGCACATGGAGTCGATAGGCGTCCGCGAACTGCGTCAGAACGCCAGCGTCTACCTGCGGCGCGTGGCAGCGGGGGAGTCGATCACGGTCACGGACCACGGTGTGCCGGTCGCGGTGCTCAACCCGCCGCCGCGGGACGCGACGCTCCGGGACCGCCTTCGTCTCAGCGGTGAACTCCTGCGTGCTGACGCCGGCCGTGACGTGCTCCTGGAGGACCCCGTCGAGTCCGACCTCGACGTCTCGGCCGAACTGCAGGCGAACCGGGAGGACCGGCTTTGATCTACCTCGACTCCTCCGCGCTCGTCAAGCTCGTGCGGAAGGAAGCCGAAAGTGCCGAACTCCGCGACTGGCTCCGGGTCCACACCGAGCCGGTCACCAGCAGCGCGATCGCCCGCACCGAGGTCGTTCTGGCCGTGCGGCGGGATGCCGAGCGGCTCGGGGAGCGGGCGCGCCGAGTGCTCTCCGGCGTCGAATTCGTCCCGATGACCTTCAACCTGCTCGACCGGGCCGGGGACCTCGCGGTCGAGCTGCGCAGCCTGGACGCCATCCACCTCGCCTCGGCGTTGCTGCTGCGCGGCGATCTGGACGCGTTCGTCGCCTACGACAAGCGGTTGCTGGCGGCGGCGGACGAGTTGGGGTTGCCGGTCGCCTCGCCAGGGGGCTCCTGACCGCATTGCGGGTATACGGCGCACAGAGCGTCACGGGCACGCCGTACTGTGGAGGGCATGTCCGTGCGTGCCCCTCTTGAGCCCGGTGTGCTCTCCCCGCGTCGTCCGGTGCCCGCTGAGATCGAGCGGCCCGAGTACGTGGATCGCAAGGAGCCCAAGCGCAACACCGACCCGTGGGTGCAGCCGCCCGAGGTGATCGAGGCGATGCGCGTCGCCGGGCGGTTGGCCGCGCAGGCGTTGCAGGAGGCCGGGAAGGTCATCGTGCCCGGTGTCACCACCGACGAGATCGACGCCGTCGTGCACGAGTTCCTCTGCGACAACGGCGCCTACCCCTCGACGCTGGGCTACCGCGGCTTCCCCAAGTCGTGCTGCACCTCGTTGAACGAGGTCATCTGCCACGGCATCCCCGACTCGACCGTCGTCCAGGACGGCGACATCGTCAACGTCGACGTCACCGCCTACATCGGCGGCGTGCACGGCGACACCAACGCCACCTTCCTCGCGGGCGAGGTCAGCGACGAGGTCAAGCTGCTGGTCGAGCGCACCCACGAGGCCACCATGCGGGCGATCAAGGCGGTCAAGCCCGGTCGTCAGCTCAACGTGGTCGGCCGGGTCATCGAGTCCTACGCCAACCGGTTCGGCTACGGCGTGGTGCGCGACTTCACCGGGCACGGCATCGGCCGCACGTTCCACAGCGGCCTGGTCGTGCTGCACTACGACGCCCCGCACGTGCCCACGGTCATCGAGACGGGCATGACGTTCACCATCGAGCCCATGATCACGCTCGGCGGCATCGACCACGACATGTGGGCCGACGGCTGGACGGTCACCACCCGCGACAAGAGCTGGACCGCCCAGTTCGAGCACACGATCGTGGTCACCGAGGACGGGGCCGAGATCCTCACCGTCTGCTGAGGTCGGCCACCAGGCCGGCCACGGCGGCGGCGACCGGTTCGGGCGTGGCCGCGGCGGCCAGGTGGTGCGCGTCCAGCGACCGCACCGGCCAGCCCAGCGCGCGGGCCCCGGCGGCGGCGTCCGCGTAGGCCTCGCTGAGCTGGAGGTAGCCGCACGGCCCGGTCCAGGACACCGTCGGGCGGGGCTCCTTGAGGAACGCCAGCGGCACCTCGGGGGCCTCGCCGACGATCTCCTCCAGCAACCGCACGTCCGGCACCATCGCCGAGAGCACCTCGGGTGCGAACCACGTGTCCCACCGGGGCATCAGGCCGTCGCGGGAGATCGCCTTGAGGTGGGCCATGCGCTCGGCCGGGGCGTCGTCGCGCCAGCTTCGGCCGGGCGTGGGCAGTTCGGCGTCCAGGAACACCAGGCCCGCCACCGGGGTCTCCAGGGCGTCGGCGAAGGCCGGCAGGAGGGGACCGGCGCCGCTGTGCCCGACCAGCACCAGCTCGCCCTCCACCAGCGAGTCCTCCACGGCGTCGGCGAAGACCCCGATGATCCGCTGGTGCACGGGGGCCGCGTTCACGGTGACCCGCAGGTCGAGCAGGAGCGTCGGGTGGCCGTGCGCGGCCAGCGCGTCGGCCAGGGGGCGCAGGCTCGCCGGACCGAGGTAGGGGCTGTGCACCAGGACGGTGGTGGCGGGCACGTCGACCATGACGTGGATGATGTCAGCCGGGACCGACAACGGAGGGACTTCGAGGACTGTGGGCGGTGCGCTGCTGGTCGCGGGCACGACCTCGGACGCGGGCAAGAGCGTCCTGGCGGCCGGGTTGTGCCGCTGGCTGACCCGGCTGGGGGTGCGGACCGCGCCGTTCAAGGCCCAGAACATGTCCAACAACTCCGTGGTCACGGTCGAGGGCGGCGAGATCGGCCGGGCCCAGGCGCTCCAGGCGGCGGCGTGCGGGCTGGAGCCCAGCGTGCGGTTCAACCCCGTGCTGCTCAAGCCCGGCGGTGACCGCTCCTCGCAGGTGGTGGTGCTGGGCAAGGCGGTCGGCGAGGTGTCGGCCCTGTCCTACCGCGAGCGCAAGGCCGGGCTGATGCGGACCGTCCTGTCCACCCTGGATGGTCTGCGCCGGGACTTCGACGCCGTGGTCTGCGAGGGCGCGGGTTCCCCGACCGAGATCAACCTGCGGGCGAACGACATCGCCAACATGGGCCTGGCGCGCGCGGCGGACCTGCCCGTCATCGTCGTCGGCGACATCGACCGCGGCGGGATCTTCGCGCACCTGTTCGGCACCCTCGCCCTGCTCGACCCCGCCGACCAGGCCCTGGTCAGCGGGTTCGTGGTGAACAAGTTCCGCGGCGACCCCGCCCTGCTCGACCCCGGCCTGCGCCAGCTCGACGCCCTCACCGGGCGGCCCGTGCTGGGCGTGCTGCCGTGGCGCGAGGAGCTGTGGCTCGACGCCGAGGACTCCCTGTCCTACACCGCCGACGGCGTGATCGGCCGCCCCGCGCCCCCGCACGGCGACCAGTGGCTGCGGGTGGCCGTGGTGCGGTTGCCGCGCATCTCCAACGCCACCGACGTGGAGGCGCTGGCGTGCGAGCCGGGCGTGTCGGTGCGGTTCGTCACCGAGCCGTCCCGGCTGGCCGACGCGGACCTCGTCGTCGTGCCGGGCTCCAAGGCCACGGTCAGCGACCTGCACTGGCTGCGGACCACCGGGCTGGCCGACGCGATCGCCCGCCACGACGGCCCGGTCCTGGGCGTCTGCGGCGGCTTCCAGATGCTCGGCCGCGCCATCGAGGACGCCGTCGAGTCGCGCGCGGGCGCCGTCGAGGGCCTGGGCCTGCTCGACGTGGACATCCGGTTCGAGCCGGAGAAGACCCTGCACCGCCCGCACGGCGCAGCGCTGGGCGAACCGGTCACCGGGTACGAGATCCACCACGGCCGCGTGGTCCGCTCGACCGGACCGGGCCTGATCACCCTGCCCGACGGCACGCCGGAGGGCGTCCTGGCCGGCCGGGTCGCCGGCACGCACTGGCACGGCCTGCTGGAGAACGACGGCTTCCGCCGCGCGTTCCTGCGGTGGGCGGCGGGCCACGCGGGCCGCGACGGGTTCACCCCCGCCCCGGACACGGACTTCGCCGGCCGCCGTGCGGCGCAGCTGGACCTGCTGGGCGACCTGGTCGCCGACCACCTCGACACGGACGCGGTGCTCGCGTTGCTCGAACACGGTGCTCCGGCCGGACTTCGAGTCGTCCCACCCGCGGGCGCCCCGCCGATCGCCTGAGCGGTGTCGGGGTCGTGCGCGACCACCAAGTCGCGCCGGGTGCCACCAACGGCGTGCTCTCGGGCGGGTTGTCACCGGGGTGCGGCGGAGCGGGGCCTGATCGGCCACCAAGCCGGGGCTTCCACTCGCCGGGTCACCGGTGGTCCGCGCGGGCCGGGCCGCGGTGCGGAACCACTGCGAAGTCGAGAAGGGGCCTTACTTCTCCGGCACCGAGGTGCGGTTCAGGCCCGAGGAGGTCCCGCGTGCTTGACGCGCGTCGCATCGCATGGCAGGCGTCCCCCTTTCCAGCGCGAGTGGCTGTATAGGGAAAGTACCGGTGACGCCCTCCGGAATACGTGGCCCGATCGGGGGAAGAGCCGCTACTTCTCGTGACGGAGAACGGCCCAACCGCTGTCCGAGGGCGCTTCCGTCCACCCTTCCGGCCACTTCCGCCGCGCGTCGCCGAGTTTCGTGCGCGCTCCGTCAAGGGCGGCCGCGGTGTGGACGCCGAAGTCGGTCTCGCCCTCGAACCGCGCGCCGCGGAACACGGCCTCGGCGAACGTGACCCGGCGGAAGTCCGCGAGCCCGCGGAACCGGGCCTCGCGGAAGTCGGCCGGGCCGGTGAACCGCGTGCCCCGGAACGTCGCCGGGCCCACGAACGTCGTCCCCGTGAACGACGCCGACCGCACCCGCGCGTGGGTGAGCGTGAGCTTCACGAGGGTGGCGTGGGACAGGTCGAGGTCCACGTCCGACCAGAACGCCTCCGGGCGGTCCGGCCGCAGGTGGCCGACGAGCAGGTCGGTGGCGGTCTGCCGGACCTCCTGCTCCTGGAACTTGCCGGTGTCGCGCGGGCCGATGCGGTCGCGGGTGTCCGGCGGGAGGCTGAACGGCATCCGCAGGTAGGCGCACACCAGGTTGACGATGGTCTGCCGGTGCGCGGGGTTGCCCTGGGCGAGCCGTTCGAGGGCGTAGAGGCCGGCCAGCCGCACCGGGGCCTTGTCGCTGCCCAACTGGTCCGCGGCCTTGCCGTACAGCTCGGTGACGCGGCGCTCGGTGGCGTCGTGGTCCTTCTGCGCGAGGTCCAGCTCGGTGGACCGCTGGCGGCGGGCGGTCAGCAGCAGCGCCGCCGCGCCGCCCGCGCCGAGCACGATGCTGGACGCCGTCCGGATCACGTCCAGCCGCACGCCGTCGCGCGCGTCACCGGACCCCAGCGTCACCAGCAGGACCACCACGGCCGCCGCCGCCAGGACGACCAGCCCGACGCCCCAGGCGGTGATCGTCCTGGCCGACAGCACCCGGTGCTCCACGCACCCAGGTAATCGTCACCCGCTGCGAGCGTCAACCACCTCTCTGTGCACGATCGGGGGTGTCGCCGGTTTCGACCACCGGACGGTCGTGGCCGCCATGCCCGCGATCACCAGGGCGGCGGCCCCGATCCGCACCGGCGACACGGCCTCGTCCAGCAGCAACCAGCCGGAGAACATGCCCGCCACCGGGACCAGCAGCGCGAACGGCACCACGGTCGAGGCGTCGTACTCGCGCAGCAGGAACCCCCAGACGCCGAACCCGAACAGCGTCGAGACCCAGGCGATGAACAGCAACGCGCTCACGCCGGTCCAGCGCAGGTCGCTCAGCGCGGCCCACCCGGCGGCCGGGCCCTCGAACACCAGCGACAGCCCGAGCAGCGGCAGGACCGCGACGGCGCTGACCCAGACGATGAAGCTCAACGCGTCCGGCGGCTTGGCGTAGCGGGTGGCGACGTTGGACAGCCCCCACGCGACCGCGCCCAGCACGACCAGCAGCAACGCGGCGATCGGGCTGCCGACGCCGTAGTCCAGCGCGATGAGCATGATCCCGACGGCGGCCACGGCCATGCCGGCCAGTTGCACCGGGCGTGGGCGCTCGCGGAGCAGGACGGCGGCGAAGACCACCGTGAAGATGACCTGGCTCTGCAGGACCAGCGACGACAGCCCGGCCGGCATGCCCGCGCCCATGCCGAGGAAGAGCAGCCCGAACTTGGCCACGCCGAGCAGGAACCCGACCGCGAGCACCCACTTCCACGCCACCCGCGGCCGGCCGACGAACCACAGCGCGGGCACGGCGGCGGCCAGGAAGCGCAGCGCGGAGAACAGCAGCGGCGGGAACTCGGCGAGACCGACCTTGATGACGACGAAGTTGACGCCCCAGATGCTCGTGACGAGGACCGCCAGGGCGACGTGGCGAGGTTTCACCCCGCCGAGTCTTCGCGGACGCACTGTTTAGCACCAGCGAATACTGCTTAGGTTTTGGGTTTAGTATCGCTACATGCTCGATCTCGGGAGGTTGCGGGCGCTGCACGCCGTCGCCACGCACGGGTCGGTGGGCGCGGCGGCCACCGCGCTGGGGTACACGCCGTCGGCGGTGTCCCAGCAGATCGCCAAGCTGGAGCGCGAGACCCGCACGACGCTGTTGGAACGGCGCGGGCGCGGCGTGGCGTTGACCGACGCCGGGTTCCTGTTGGCGACCACGGCCGGGCAGGTGCTGAAGCTGGTCGAGGAAGCCGAGGTCACGCTGGAGGAGCAGCGCGGGGCGGCGGTCGGGGAGCTGCGCATCGGCGCGTTCGCCACGGCTGCGCGCGGTTTGCTGCCGGCGACGCTCGTGGCGCTCGCGCGGGACCACCCGGCGCTGGACGTGCGGCTGGTGGAGATGGACCCGCCGGAGGGCCTGGAGGCGGTGGCGCGGGGCGAGCTGGACATGGCGGTCACGCACGACTGGGTCAACACGCCGTTGGCCGTGCCGGACGCGGTGTCGCGGGTCCGGTTGGGCGAAGACGTCGCGGACGTGCTGTTGCCGGTGTCGCACCGGTTGGCGGCGCGCGAGGTCGTGGTGCCGGAGGACCTGGCGGGGGAGCGGTGGATCTGCCAGCCGGAGGGCACCATCTGCCACGACTGGCTGGTCAACACCTTCCGCGGTGCGGGCCTGGAACCCGACCTCGCCTACCGGATCGCCGAGTACGAGACCCAGTTGGCGTTGCTGTCCAAGGGGATCGGGGTCGCGTTGCTGCCCCGGCTCGGGCGCGGCGAACTGCCCGCCGCGGTCCGGGCGGTGCCGTTCACGCCGACGCCCACGCGCCGGGTGTTCGCGGTGTGGCGGACGCAGGCCACCCGGCGGCCCGCCGTGGCGGCCACCCTGGCGGCGCTGCACGGCTGTTGGGGTGAACGTTCGACCGCCTGAGTAACGATCGCGCAACCCGGGCCAGCGGCGCGGCGCGCGCCGACGACCCTGGTTGCGGGCACCCGGAAGCCACCACCCAGGGGACCTCCCAAGGATTCATCCGCCGCCGTGGGAGGTCCCCGCCCGGCTCGTTCAGTCCTTGTGGCGTTCCAACAGCTCCTCCAGGAACCCGCCCGCCTCCGCGGCGGCCCGCGCCGGGTCGCGGTCGCGGACCGCGTCCAGGAGGCCTGCGTGGGACACGTGGTCGTCCTCGTGGTCGGTCTCGACCGTCGCCGTGATGCTCGCCCGGACCGCCTCCGTCAAGCCCTGGTAGAGCTGGTACAGCAGGTTGTTGTGCGAGCACTGCACGAGCATCAGGTGGAACGCGGCGTCGCGCTCGACCAGGCGGTCCCAGTCCTTGGCGGCCAGGGCGGCGTCGCGTTCCGCGAGGAGCGCGGCCAGGCGGGTCAGCTCCTCGTCGGTGCGTTCGGTCGCGGCCAGCCGAGCCCCCTCGACTTCCAGCGTCCGTCGCACCTGGAGCACTTCGCGCAGCTCGCTGCCGCACAGCCGGCGCACCGCGCCGGACAGTTCGCTGGTGGCGCGCACGAACGTGCCGTCGCCCTGTCTGACCTCCAGCAGCCCCGCGTGGGACAGCGCACGCACCGCCTCCCGCACGGTGTTGCGGCCCACGCCGAGGGCGTTGACCAATTCGGGTTCCGGCGGGATCCGCCGGCCCACCGGCCATTCACCGCCGGCGATCGCGCCCCGCATCTGGTCGATCACCTGGTCGACGAGTCCGGCCCGTCGGGTAGTGGCCAACGGCACAGCGTCGTCCTTTCATCCGAACATCCCATGTCTGCGATAGTAGTCCGGTGACGATCCAGCAGACCCAGCCAGACCGGACACCGTCGAAGGTTCACATTGCCACTGATGCCGGTGCCAATGCGACGATCGCGGTCCATCCTTCTGGTACGGCCGCCGGGTCCGCGGCAACGAATCGCCAAGTTGCCCTGGTCGGCAGCACCCTGTTGGCGATCGGCGTAGCGCTGGCCGCCGCCAACCTGCGGCCGGCCGTCACGAGCCTCGCCTCCGTGCTCGGCGACGTGCGCGGCTCGCTCGGCGTCTCGACGGCCTGGACGTCCCTGCTCACCGCCGTGCCGACGCTGTGCTTCGGCTTCGCGGCCTTCCTGGCCCCCTGGTTGGGGCGTCGGCTGGGGATGGCGCGGGCGGTCGGCTTGTCGCTCCTGGTGCTGACCGCCGGTCTGGTGCTGCGGGTGGTCGACGGTCCGGCGGTGGTGCTGGGCGGCACGTTCATCGCGTGCGCCGGGATCGCCGTGTGCAACGTCCTGATCCCCGTGGTCGTCAAGGACTCCTTCCCCGGGCGGGTCGGCCTGATCACCGGTGTCTACACGGCGGCCCTCGCGGCCGGCGCCGCGCTGGGCGCGGCTTTCACGCCCGGTCTGGAGTCGTGGCTGGGCTCGTGGCGGCTCGCGGTGGGGGCGTGGGCGTTCCTGTCGCTGGCGGCGTTGGTGGTGTGGCTGGCGGGTGCTCGGCACGGCACGCCGGTGCGCACGTCCTCGTCACGTGGCGCCGCTCGAAAGCGTTCGTTGGTGCGCAGCCCGTTGGCTTGGGTGATCACGGTGTTCTTCGGCTTGCAGTCGCTGCTGGCCTACACGGTCATGGGGTGGCTGCCGCAGATCCTCGGTGACGCGGGCGTGGACCGGACGACCGCCGGGCTGCTGCTGGCCATCACGATGGTGCTGGGCGTTCCGGTGAGCCTGATCGTCCCGCCGCTGGCGGCCCGGCGTCCCAGCCAGTCCGGTCTGGTGCTGGGTCTGGGGCTGCTGTCGATGGCCGGTGTCGCCGGGTTGGCGCTGGCTCCGGCGGCGGCTCCGGGCCTGTGGGTCGTGCTGGTGGGCCTGGGCATGGGCATGTTCCCGCTGGCCCTGGTGATGATCTCGCTCCGCACGTCCTCGACGGCGGACACCGCCCGGCTGTCGGCGATGGCGCAGTCGATCGGCTACCTGATCTCGGCGACCGGACCCTTCGCGTTCGGCGTGCTGCGGGGCGCGACGGGCACGTGGACCGTGTCGATGCTCCTGCTGGTCGGCCTCCTGGCGCTGCTGACGACCCTGGGCTGGATCGCCGGCCGCCCGCGCACGGTGTGACGCGGGCGGCCCGCGGGTCGGTCCAGCGGGTCAGTCCAGGGGCAGGTTGAGCAGGGCGTTCTCGATCACCTCGGGCATCGCCGGGTGGATCCAGTACTGGCCCCTCGCCATGGTGCGCGCGTCCAGGCCGAAGCTCATCGCCTGGATGATCGGCTGGATCACCGACGACGCCTGCGGGCCGATGACGTGCGCCCCCAGGATCCGCCCCGTCGCCGGGTCGGCCAGGACCTTCGCGAAGCCCGTCGTGTCCTCCATCGCCCAGCCGTAGGCGATGGACGCGTACGCCTGCGACGCCGCCACGTACCGGACGCCCCGCGCGCCCGCCTGCTCCTCCGTCAAGCCGACCGACGCCACCTGCGGGGACGAGAAGACCGCCGCCGGGACGAAGCGGTGGTCCGCGGCGATCGGGGACTCCGGGTGGAGCAGGTTGTGCTGCACGACCCGCGCCTCGTGGTTGGCCACGTGCTTGAGCTGGTACTCCGAGCTGATGTCGCCCATCGCCCAGATGCCCTCGACGGAGGTCCGCTGGAACTCGTCCACCACGATCCGGCCGTCCGGGTGCACCTCGACGCCCGTCGCGGCCAGGTCCAGCAGGTCGGAGTTCGGCTTGCGGCCCACCGCCACCAGCAGCTCGTCCGACTCGACGACCTCGGCGCCGGCCGGGCCCTCCAGGTGCAGGCGGACCGTGCCGTCGGCGGCGCGTTCCGCCCGCACGGCCTTGCGGCTCAGGCGCACGTCCCACTTCTCCGCCGCCAGCGCCGTGAAGCGCTCGGCGACCTCGCGGTCCTCGTGGCGCAGGAGGAGGTCCGAGCGGGCGATCACGGTGACCTCGACGCCGAACGACGAGAACACGTGCGCGAACTCCGCCGCCACGAAACCCGAGCCCAGGATGGTCAGCCGCCGGGGCAGCTCCTCCAGGCGCATGACGGTGTCGCTGGTGTGGTAGCCGACCGACGCCAGGTCCGCGACCTCCGGCACCACCGGGCGCGAGCCGGCCGCGATCACGAAGCGGTCCGCCGTGATCACCTCGCCGGTGCCGGTGTCCAGGGTCTTCGGGCCGACGAACCGGGCCGTCCCCGTGTACACGGTGACGTTGGCGTTCTCCTCCGCCCGCCACCGCCTGCCGCCCTCGGAGATGGGGTCGATGCGGCCGAAGATCCGGTCCCGCACGTCGGCCCAGCGCACGCCCTCCAGCGCCAGGTCCACGCCCAGCCGGCCACCGGCCCGGGGTGTGGCGGCGACGTCGGCGGTGTGCACGAACATCTTCGTGGGGATGCACCCGACGTTCAGGCACGTGCCGCCGAACACGCCCTTCTCGACGATCGCGATGTCCCAGTCCGCGAATCGCTCGTCCGCGATGGAGTTGCCGGAGCCGGTGCCGATGATGACCAGGTCGAAGTGCCTCACGTCGTGCTCCAACCCACGACGTGAGGCGCTCATTCCCCCACCTCAGGCCGCGTAGGTCGCGACCAGCACGGCGCGCGCCAGCGTGTGGAAGGCCAGGTTGAAGCTGACCACCGCCGGCGACGAGTCCGGCGTGACGTCCAACGCGTCCACGTCCACCGCGTGCACCACGAAGTAGTACCGGTGCGCCCGGTCGCCGGGCGGCGGCGCGGCGCCGCCGAACGAGCGGGTGCCGTAGTCGTTGCGCACGTGGAACGCGTCGCCGGGCAGGCCGTCGTCGGACTTGCCCGCGCCGGTCTCCAGCGAGGTCGCCGACACCGGCAGGTTCACCGCCACCCAGTGCCAGAAGCCCGACGGCGTCGGCGCGTCCGGGTCGAAGCACGTGACCACGAAGCTCTTGGTCTCGGCGGGGAAGCCCGACCAGCTCAGCTGGGGCGAGGTGTCGCCCTCCGCGTGCACGTGCGCGTCGGGCAGCGTCGCGCCGTCGCGCACGTCGGTCGAGGTGACGTCGAACGACGCCACGGCCGGGAGCAGGGAGTAGGGGTCGGGAGCGACGGGGCGCTCAAGGCTCATCTGTGGTCCTCCACCCAAGCGGTTCTCGCTCGACCTTATCGGTCGGGTGAACATTGGTTGCGAATCCATCACCGCGCAACCCGAGCGGCGCTCGGACCGTCTCCAATACCAGGGGCCGCCGCGCCGGCGGCGGATCTTTCAGGGGCGGATCTTTACTTGGGGGGACTCCCGACAATGCGAAGAATCGGCGTGGCGGTCGCCGCTGCCCTGGCCGTCGTCACCGTCGCCTGCGCGCCCGAGCCCGCGGCCCAGCGCACCTCCTCGGCGGCGACCACCACCACGACCACCACCGTCACCACGACCACCCCGCCCACGGCGGTGCCCGGTCCCGGCGGCACGACGGTGCCGGTGTTCCAGCACCCCTACGAGTACGGCACCCCGCAGGCCAAGGTCCCCGCGAGCCAGGACGGCCTGTTGCCGGTGGTCCGGCGCATCCAGACCGACAAGCCGTACGTGTTCATCACCATCGACGACGGCGCGGTCCGGCACCCGGCGGCGCTGGAGCTGATGAAGAAGTCGGGCACGCGGCCGTCGCTGTTCCTCAACACCAAGCACGTGGTGGAGCAGCCCGCGTTCTTCAAGGCGTTCCAGGACGACGCCAAGGCCGCCGTCCACTCGCACACCGCGAACCACCCGAACCTGATGGGCAAGGGCTACGAGTTCCAGAAGCAGGAGATCTGCGGCAACGCCGACTACCTCCAGCAGCAGACCGGGGTCCGGCCGACGCTGTTCCGCCCGCCGTTCGGCAACCACGACGCCACCACCCGCAAGGCGGCCACCGACTGCGGCTTCAAGGCGCTGGTCATGTGGACCGCGGCGGTCAACGACGGGGTCGTGCAGTTCCAGGCCGGCACCAAGCTCGTCCCGGGCGACATCGTCCTCATGCACTTCCGGCACACGTTCGTCGAGGACTTCCTGGCGTTCCTGGAGCACTGCAAGGCCCACGGCCTGACCCCGGTGCCCCTGGAGGACTTCCTGTCCACGACACAACCCTGACGGCGCAACCGTGTGACCCGTGACACGTCTTAGGGGGTGACTCCCGGCAGCCAGCCGGGCCCCGCCCCAGGAGGGCAGCCACATGACCAGCCGCCTCAGAAAACTCGTCGTCCTCGCCCTGGCCCTGCTCGCCGTCGGCGTCGCGGTGCCCGCCGCGGCGACCGCCGGCCCCACCACCCCGGAGCTGACCGGCATCCGGGTGGGGCGGCACGACACGTTCGACCGGGTCGTGCTCGACCTGGACGGGCCGCGCCCGGAGTTCTTCATCCGGTGCGTGGACCAGCTCCGCTACGACGGCAGCGGCGCGCCGGTGTCGTTGCCGGGCAGCACCTTCCTGGAGGTGCGGTCCTTCCCCGCCGCCGCGCACGACGACAGCGGCGACCCCACCTACACCGGTCCCCGGCAGTTCACCACGCCGTCCCTGGTCAACGTCCAGGCCGTGGCGATCACCGGCGACTTCGAGGCCAACCTGACCGTCGGGCTGGGGATGCGCCGCGAGTCGTGGCACCGCGTGTTCCTGCTGAGCGGCCCGACCCGCGTGGTCATCGACGTCGGTCACTGACGTCCTGCGAGGGCAAGGGGGTCCCGTCCGTCCGGGACCCCCTTGCCGACAGGTGAAGTCCGGGTGAACGTCCCGCCATCGGCCGGGCCGGGGTGAGCCGGCGACGCAGAATTCGGTGTGCAGATCCTGCGGTCCGCGCTGGACTTCCTCGGCGGCCCCGGCCCGGTGGCGCTGGCCATCGGCCTGCTCTTCGCGACGCCGCTCATCGACCGGTTGTTCGTGCGCCGCAAGCGACTGGGCTTCCGCGTGCTCTACAACTCCAAGATCGGCCTGGGTCCCGACCAGCTGCACGACGGCACCGACTCCCAGGCGCCCCAACTGCGCGAGCTGGTGCACCAGTTGGAGCGGATGAGCATCGTGGTGGTCCGCGTCCGCAACAGCGGCAACTACGACATCGACCCGGACGACTTCGACAAGCCGTTGACCTTCACCTTCGGCGACCGGGTCGTGTGGAACGCGCGGGTGTCCGAGGCCGGGTCGGAACAGCTGCGCGAGGAGGTGCGCCGCAGCCTCCAGTTCTTCGGCCGCGACGAGCTGCGCGTCCCCCTGCCGACCGTGCGCGACCGGGTGGCCCAAAGCCTGACCCGCCTGTTCCGCAACGGCGGCGACCGACCGCGCGCGGTCGTGGAACCGGTGTGGCACGGCGTCCGCCTGGAGTCGTTGACGTTGCGCCGCAAGCAGAAGTTCAAGCTGCTGGTGGTCCTGCGCGAGCCCGACACCAACCCCGCAGGCGAGATCGGCAAGGAGGTCAAGATCACCGGCAGCCTCGGCGGGGCCGGGGTCCTGCACGACGAGAAGCAGGAGCGCGTGCTCACCCTGCCCCGCCTGACCGGTGGCCTGGCCGCGGTCCTGGCGGGGGTGCTCGTGGTGACCCTGGCGTGGGCGCCGCCGTCGTCCGACGCGTCGGTGGCCTGCGGGAGCGGGTCGTTGCGCGTCGAGGGGTCGAGCGTGTTCATGCCGACCATGGCGAAGATCGCCGAGCAGTACCGGAGGGCGTGCCCGGACGCGGACGTGGTGACCGACCCGAACGGCAGCATCGCCGGCGTCCGCTCGGTGGCGGCGGGGACCGCGGCGATCGCCCTGTCGGACGGCAAGCAGGACGTGCCGGACGTGGTGGCCCAACAGGCGGCGATCGTGGTGTACCACGTGGTCGTGCACAGCTCGGTGGGCCTGGACACGATCAGCCTGGACCAGTTGAAGGGCATCTACTCCGGCGCGTACACCGACTGGAGCCAGCTGCGCGGCGGGGACCCGTTGCCCATCCGGATAGTCGGGCGCGGCGGCGAGTCCGGCACGCGCGAGCTGTTCGAACAACGCGTCCTGGGCACCGGTGAGGGCGCGCTGACCTCGGACGACTGCCGGACCAGGGACCGGGCCCCGCAAGCGCCGGTGATCAGGTGCGAACGCGACAAGAACGCCGACGTGGTGCGGGAGATCGGGGCCGTCGAGGGCGCTATCGGGTACGCCGACGCGCCTTCGGTGGCGGAGGCCCGCAAGACCGACCGGATGACCGCGCTGTCGTTGGACGGCAAGGTGTTCGACGCCTCGGTGGGCGTGGAGGCGGGCTACCCGTTCTGGACGGTGGAGTACCTCTACACCAAGGGGACGCCGGACGGGGGCGCGTTGCCGGGCCGGTTCCTCCGGTACGTGCTGGAACACGACGAAGCCCGCGTCCGGATGAAGGACGCGGGCTACCTGCCGTGCCGAACCCCCGAAGGGACCCCGCTCGAACTCTGCAACCTCCGCTAGGACCGGGTCAGGCGGCGACCGCCGCGGCCGCTTCCCGTTCCAGCGCCAGGTCCAGCACCTCCCGGACGTCGGCCACCAGGTGCACGGTCAGCGCTTCCCGCACCGACTCCGGCACGTCGTCCAGGTCCGGCTCGTTGCGCTGGGGCAGCAGCACCGTCGTGATCCCGGCCCGGTGCGCGGCGAGCAGCTTCTGCTTCACCCCGCCGATCGGCAGCACCCGACCCGTCAACGACACCTCGCCGGTCATCGCCACGTCCGAGCGCACCGGCCGGCCCGACAGCAGCGACGCCAGGGCCGTGGTCATCGTCACGCCCGCCGACGGCCCGTCCTTGGGCACCGCGCCCGCCGGGACGTGGATGTGCACGCCGCGTTCGGCCAGCGCCGCCGCCCGCTTGTCGTGGGACTTCAAGTACGACAGGGCGATCTGCGCGGACTCCTTCATGACCTCGCCGAGCTGGCCGGTCAGCGTGACGCCGGCCGAGCCGGTGCCCTCCGACGCCAGCGACGCCTCCACGAACAGGACGTCCCCGCCCGCGCCGGTCACCGCCAGGCCGGTCGCGACGCCCGGCACCGCCGTGCGCTCCGCGGACTCCGGCGTGAACTTCGGCGAACCCAGGTAGCCCTTGAGGTCCGGGACGTCCACCGCGACCGGCAGGGACGCCTCGTCCAGGGCCACGCGGGCGGTGACCTTGCGCAGCACCCGGGCCAGCGAGCGCTCCAACTGGCGGACGCCCGCCTCGCGGGTGTACTCGCCGGCCAGCTTGCGCAGCGCGTCCTCGGAGACCGTCACGTCCTCGGGCGTCAGCCCGGCCCGCTCGACCTGCCGCGGGAGCAGGTGGTCACGGGCGATGGTGACCTTCTCGTCCTCGGTGTACCCGTCGAGCTGCACCAGTTCCATGCGGTCCAGCAACGGGCCGGGGATGGACTCCAGGACGTTGGCCGTGGCCAGGAACACCACGTCCGACAGGTCCAGCTCGACCTCCAGGTAGTGGTCCCGGAAGGTGTGGTTCTGGGCCGGGTCCAGGACCTCCAGCAGCGCCGCGGTCGGGTCGCCGCGGTAGTCCGCGCCGACCTTGTCGATCTCGTCGAGCAGGACGACCGGGTTCATCGAGCCCGCCTCGGAGATGGCCCGCACGATCCGGCCGGGCAGCGCGCCGACGTACGTGCGGCGGTGGCCGCGGATCTCGGCCTCGTCGCGCACGCCGCCCAGCGCCACGCGGACGAACTTGCGGCCCATCGCCTTGGCCACCGACTCGCCCAGCGACGTCTTGCCGACACCGGGCGGGCCGACCAGCGCGAGCACCGCGCCGCTGCGCCGACCGCCGACGACGCCCAGGCCGCGGTCGGCCCGGCGCCGCCGCACCGCCAGGTACTCGGTGATGCGCTCCTTCACGTCGTCCAGGCCCGCGTGGTCGGCGTCGAGCACCGCGCGTGCGCCGGCGATGTCGTAGGTCTCCTCGGTGCGCTCGTTCCACGGCAGGTCGAGGACGGTGTCCAGCCAGGTGCGGATCCACCCGGTCTCGGGGGACTGGTCGGACGTGCGCTCCAACTTGTCCACTTCGGACAGGGCGGCCTTCCGAACGTGCTCGGGCAGGTCCGCGCCCTCGACGCGGGCCCGGTAGTCCTGCTCCTCGGTGGCGGGCTTGCCGTCCAGCTCGGCCAACTCCTTGCGGATGGCGGCGAGCTGTTGGCGCAGGAGGAACTCGCGCTGCTGGCGTTCCACGCCCTCCTTGACGTCCTTGCGGATCGTCTCGGCCACGTCCAGCTCGGTCAGGTGCTCGCGGCCCCATTCGAGCAGCTTCTCCAGCCGCTGCGCGACGTCGCTGGTCTCCAGGAGCCAGATCTTCTGCTCGTCGGTCAGGTAGGAGGCGTAGCCCGCGAGGTCGGCCAGCGCGGACGGCTCGTCCACCTGCTGCACCGAGTCCACGACCTGCCACGCGCCGCGCTGCTGGAGGATGGTGGTGACCAGCGCGCGGTACTCGCGGGCCAGTTCGCGGGTGCGGTCGTCCGCGGGCGGCTCGTCGGCCACCGTCGCCTCGACCCACAGCGCCGCGCCCGGCCCGGTGGTGCCGGTCCCGATCCGCACCCGCTCGGTGCCGCGCACGACGGCCGCGCGCTCGCCGCCGGACAGCCGCCCGACCTGCTCCACGACGGCCAGCGTGCCGACCTTGGCGTACTTGCCGTCCAACCGGGGCACCAGCAACACCCGGGTCTCGCCGTCCGCCGCGGAGGCGGCTTCGACGGCGGCGCGCGCCTCGGCCGCGGCGTCCGAGCCGGTGAGCCGGATCGGGACGACCATGCCGGGGAGCACGACCACGTCGTCCAGCGGCAGCACCGGAAGCGCCAACGTCTCACCCATGTCGATCCTCCAAAGTTGAGTCTGTACGGCTCAACCAACGTGAGCGGAGGATTGTTTCCCCAGGGCGTTCGCTCTCAGCGATGCGGGCGGAGGCCTCGGAAGGCCGCCTTCCCGTCAACGGATCGCGCGCGGAATCCGTGCCAGGCCATAGCAAAAACTTCGGCTGTAGTACTTTGTCTGGAGTGGTTCACGGGTGAGTGGAGTGGTGGCTGTGGTGCGGCGCAATCCGGAGCGGAGGGCGGCGTTGCTCGACGCCGCGATCGAGGTGTTGGCCGGGGAAGGCGCGCGTGGCCTGACGTTCCGCGCCGTCGACCAGCAGGCCGAGGTGCCCGCGGGCACCGCCTCGAACTACTTCGCCAACCGCGACGACCTGCTCAAGCAGGCCGGCGAGCGCGTGTACGAGCGGTTGGTGGACGAGGACGTCATCGCGGGCGGGTTGACCGGGGCCCGGGACCGCGAGCGGGTCACCGAGCTGATGCACGAACTCGTGGACCGCGTGGCCGCGTTCCCGACCGGGTTCCTCGCCCTGCTCGAACTGCGCCTGGAGGCCACCCGCCGCCCGGAGTTGCGCGAGGTCCTGACCCGCCGCATCCGCCAGGACGTGGAGTTCAACGTCGAGTACCACGAGAAGTCCGGCCTCCCCGGCGACGGCACCACGGTCGTCCTGCTCTGGCTGGCGCTGAACTGGCTGATCATGGACCGCCTGACCCTGCCCGACCTGCTCACCGAAGACCAACGCCGAGACCTGGTCACGGCCCTGGTGGACCGCCTCCTGCTCGGCCAACCGGATGAACCGACCACCCCGTTCCGGGCTGGCCCGTAATCCTTCCGGGTGAACGACTCGTATCGACCCCCGCCGTGCCGGCTCCTCCTCGCGAACGCGGCCCACGGGCCGCGCGAACCCGATCAGAGGAGTCGAAGTGCGAATCCCGTTCATCCGCACCACCCTGGCCGCCGCGGCCGTCCTCGCCGCGGTGGTCACCCCGGCCCAGGGCACCACCGGGAAGACCGAGCAGACCCTGCCCCACGACAGCGCCTACTACGAGCGCGCCCTGGCGGAAGAAGCCGCGAACGCGCCCGTGCTCGAAGAGCGCCCGGAGGTCACCGCGGCCAACGAGGCCGTCCGGGCGCGCGTCCACGAGCAGCTGGCCGCGGGTTCCCGCCACAGCTTCACGACCTTCACCGACCCGACGATCGGCAAGGCCGTGCTGCTCACGGACGCGCCGCGCGACGTGGTCGCGACGCTCGTCGGCGAGCACGCCGACCACGTGACCGTCATCGCGGACCCCGTGCTCAACACCGCCGCCAGCCGCAAGTACGACTCCGCGCCCTTCTACGGCGGCGCGGGCATCCAGTACTACAACGACCCGCCCTGCACCACCGGGTACGCGGTGAAGAACGCGATGGCCAAGAAGTTCCTGGTGACCGCGGGCCACTGCTACGACAACGGGCAGAGCGTCTGGGTCGAGAACAGCCCCAACAACACCCAGAACACCCCCGAGCACCTGGGCAGCGTGAGCCTCGACGGCTACCCGGCCCACGACATGGCCCTCATCGGTGGCAAGACCTACTCCGGCAACATCTACGTCGGCGGGACCAACAGCACCACCTCGGCCCCGGTGGCGACGGCCTCCAACCCGATCAAGTACGTCTACACCTACTGCCACAGCGGCCGGAGCACCGGCGAGCAGTGCGGCCACGGCGTGGTCAGCCTGGACGCCGAGGTGTGCAACTACGGCGAGACGTGCCGGAAGCCGGTCGCGGCCTTCAAGGGCGGCGTCCTCAACACCGGCGGCGACTCGGGAGCCCCGTTCTACACGAAGTTCCAGGACTCCAGCGTCGCCATCCGCGGTCACGTGATCGCCGCGAACAGCACGTACGGTTTCGCCGAGACGTGGGGCCGGGTGCAGGCCAAGTACAACGTCTCCATCGTCACGCCCGGCGCGTAGCCCGTTCAGGGGTTGTGCCCGGTTTGCCCCTCCGCGACGATCACGCGGTTCGCGCAACGTCGAGGGGAAGTGGCATGGAGCAGGCAAGCTGGGTGCCGGCGTCGGTGGACCTGGGGCGCCCGAGCGCGGCCCGCATGTACGACTACTACCTGGGCGGGTCGCACAACTTCGCCGTGGACCGCGAGGCCGCCCAGTCGGTCGAGCGGATCTACCCGGGCATGTCCGGCGCCGCCCGCGCCAACCGGTCGTTCCTGCGCCGCGCCGTGCGCTACCTGGTGGAGCAGGGCGTGGACCAGTTCCTCGACCTCGGCTCGGGCATCCCGACCGTCGGCAACGTGCACGAGATCGCCCAGCAGGCCAACCCGTCGGCGCGCGTGCTGTACGTGGACGTCGAACCCGTCGCCGTCGCGCACAGCACCGCGCTGTTGGCCGACAACCCGGGCGCGACGGCGGTCCAGTCCGACCTGCGCGAGGTGGACACCGTCCTGGAAGCCGCCCGGGACGTGCTCGACTTCGACCGGCCGATCGCGTTGCTGATGGTGGCGGTGCTGCACTTCGTGCCGGACTCGGACGAGCCGGGCAAGGCCGTGGCGCGCTACCGCGACGCGCTGCCGGCGGGCAGTTGGCTCGCCCTGTCGCACGGCAGCCTGGAGGGCGTCCCGCGGGACGGCATCCAGGACACCGAGCGGATCAAGGCGATCTACCGCCGCACCGACAGCCCGCTGGCGTTGCGGTCGCACGAGGAGATCGCGGCGTTCTTCACCGGGTTCGACGTGGTCGAGCCGGGCGTGGTGGCGCTGCCGGAGTGGCGGCCGGACTCCGACGACGCCTACATCAGCGCGTACGTCGGCGTGGGCCGCAAGCCTATTCCGGGGGCGTGAGGCGCAGGTCCGGGTCCACCGGCGGCTCGCCGTCGAACGGGCCCGGCCGCAGTCCCGCCAGGCCGTCCAGGGTGAGGATGACGTCGGGCCCGTGCGGGTCGGCGCCGGCGGGCGGCGTGTCGAACCACTCGTGCAGGTCCTCGGGGATCGGGTAGTCCTCGGCGAGGTCCTTGTAGAGGTCGGCGCGCTGCCGGGCCTGGTCGGCGAGTTGCTGGTACTCGCGCATCGCCAGCCGCATCCGGATCCAGCGGTAGCGGTCGGTCTTCTCGGCGTCGTCGGCGGTGAACCGGTCGCGCAGCAGCGCGCCCGCGAGCCGGCCGCGTTCGGCGAGGGCCAGGATGGTGTCGGGCGGCATGAACAGGTTCGTGCCGCCCTCGCCGTCGGCCAGCCGGATGTGCGCGATGCGGCCTCGGTAGCCGGGCAGCGCGGACTGCATGGTGTCGCGCCAGTCCAGCATGGTGTCCAGGATCGCGGTGGCGAACCGGAGCGGCCGGTCGAGGTCGCGGTGGGGCGTGCCGGCGGTGGAGGAGTCCTGTTCGGGCAGCCACACCGGGTCCTTGGAGCCGCGGAACCCGCCGAGCGTCAGGCCGAACGTGGGCCAGCGCGGCAGCAGGCTGTCGAAGAAGTGGATCGGGAAGTTGCTCGTGATGCCGCCGTCGGAGAACCAGTGCACGCGCGGCTCGGGTTCCGCGCGGCACAGCGGGACGGCGGCGATCAGGCCGGGCATCGGCATGCTCATCCGGACGGCCAGCGCCACCGGCAGGTCGTGCGGCAGGGTGCGCAGGGGTGTGCCGTCCAACGGGCAGGCGTGCGGGGTCTCGGCGCCGTTGAGCGCGTCGGTGATCCGTTGGGGGACAACGTTGTTGAGGCACCGCGTGCAGTAGAGCCACTCGGGTTGCGGCTCGCTGAACGGCAGGCGGTAGGGGCGGCTTTCGGACAGGTCGGTCGTCATCAGGACGAGGTTCGTGGTGAGGTCGGAGAACTTCAGGTTCTCCGTGCCGGCGAGGTCGTCCAGGCGGTCGGCGAACCAGTCGCTCATCGGCGGCACGCCCGTGGAGCGCGGGACGCCGCAGCGCCGGTCCCAGAAGTTCGCGGTGAACGCGCCGGTGCCCGGGACCAGTCCGAAGTGGATCGTCTGCGCCTTGCCGGTGAGGAACCGCTGGGCGCCGAGGAGGTAGGTCGTCGCCACCGCGCTGACGAAGGCGAACCCGAGCACCAGCCACCAGGCCGTGGCGGTGGCGGCGGAGGCGAGGCTGGGGGTGGTCCAGCGGGTGGCGAGGTAGATCGGGATGAGCGGCAGGACGAGCAGGACGGCCGTGCCCAGGCGGCGCAGCCACGTGAGGGCGGTGTTCTTGCGGGTCCTGCGTTTCGGGCGGACGCGGAGGAGCACGCCTGGCACGACGACGAGCACGGTGACGACGAGGGCGATGAGCACCCAGGACGGCGTGGTGCCCCAGTCCACGGCGAGGAACCAGGCCGTCGGGCCGACCAGCCACAGCGCGAGCACGAGCGCGAGCGCGATCTTGGCCCGGAACCCGATCGCGCCGAGGAGGGCGAGGACCAGGCACGTGGTGGCGCTGCGGCCGGTGGTGTCGCGGGACTGCATGGAGGCGGCGACGATCCGGTAGAGCTTGCGGGTGTGCTCGCTGGGCTGGAAGAGCTGGGCGAGCCGCCAGTCCGGGTGGGCGAACCACCGGATGACGTCCGCCAACTTCCCGAACCCGCCCGCGTCGCGCCCCTTCTCGGCGGCGGCGGTGAAGGCGGCGGCGATGGCCCCGGCGGAAGCGCCCCCCAACGACCGGAACCGGTAATGCCGAGCCAGTTCCACCACGGCCCACGGGTAGACGACCCCACTGGCCGCCCCACCCCGCATGGTGACGTCGCAGTACCGGTTGAACTCCTCGCGGTCATCGCCCATGGCGACCTCCTCGGTACGGCTCAATGATCGCGCCACCGAGCCGGGGCGTCGCTAGACCAATAGGCTGGCCGACCGACGACCGGCGCGCCTCGGTGCGCGCGTTCAACCGATCGGGTGGTTGGCGGACGGGCCCATAACGCCGAGCGCGTGCGCCGCGAAGGAGGTGACAACCGGCCACCGAACGGCGGTGCCGAGGAACACGGGTGTCGCCATGACTCAACCACCACCGGGGTACTCGTACCCGCCGCCCGGAGACGGGCCGCAGTACGCACCGCACGGCCCGCAGCACTCGCAGCAAGGGCCGCAGTCGCCGCCGTGGGGACCGCCACCTCCGCCGCCCCAGGGTTTCATGCCGCCCCAGGGCTTCATGCCGCCCCAGCCCGTGCCGCCGCGGAAGAAGTCGCCCAAGTGGCCGTGGGTGGTGGGCGGGATCGTCGTCCTCATGGTCGCCGCGGCTGCCGTCACGCCGCCGTCGAGCACCAAGACCGCGCAACCGGCGGCCTCGTCGGCGCCGGCGTCCCAAGAGCCGGTGGTGGCGGCGGAACCCACGACGACGACCACCACCACCACCACCACGACACCGCCCCCGTCCGTCTACACCGGATCCGGGGACGACGTGATCACGCTGGACCGCCCGGCCGGCGTCAAGATCGTCAAGTTCGAGTGCCCGGCCTGCACCGGCAACACCGTCCTCAAGTCCAACGGCTTCGAATCCCTGCTGGTCAACGAGATCGGCGCGTACACCGGCGTGCGGTGGATGGACGTCCGGGACGGCAGCCGCTCGACCACCTTGACGGTCACCGCGACCGGCGCGTGGACCATCACGGTGGGCGGCTTCGACATGGCCGGCACGTCGGACGGCCCGATGTCCGGAGCCGGCGACTCCGTGCACATCTTCACCGGCAACTCCACCAAGGCGCGGATCACCAACAACGGCGAGGGCAACTTCGTCGTCCACGTCATCTCGGTGAAGTCCTCGCGGATCGCGTTGGCGGTCAACCACATCGGCGGTTACGAGGGCACGGTGCCGTTCGACGGGCCCGCGCTCGTGGAGATCACCTCCACCGGTGACTGGACGATCACGCCGTCCTGACCGCGCGCCTCACAAGTCCTTCAGCAGGCCGTGGTCGTCGGCGATCTTCTCGATCTCCGACGGCGTCCCGGACATGATCGTGCGCACGTGCTGGGTCACCAACGCGATCGGCCAGTCCCACCAAGCGGCGCGCAGCAAGCGGTTCACGTCGTCGGGCGCATAGCGTTGTTTCACCGCCTTCGCCGGGTTGCCGCCGACCACCGTGTACGGCGGCACATCGGTCGTCACCACCGCGCCGGACGCGATGATCGCCCCGTCGCCGATCCGCACACCCGGCATGACCAGGGACCCGTAGCCGAACCACACGTCGTTGCCCACCACGGTGTCCCCGCGTGACTCCATGCCCGTGACCAGGTCCAGCGTCTCGGTCTGCCAGGCCCCGCCGAACATCGTGAACGGGAACGTCGACACGCCCGACGTCAGGTGGTTGCCGCCGGCCATGATGAAGCGCGTCCCCGTCGCCAGGGCGCAGAACTTCCCGATGACCAGCTTCTCCGTCCCGTACGCGTACAGCACGTTCCGCGTCTGGAACTCCGCCGCGTGCTCCGGGTCGTCGTAGTACGTGTACTCGCCCACCTCGATGGTCGGCGCGTCCACCAACGGCTTCAGCAGCACGACGCGCGGGTGGTCGGGCAGCGGGTGGACGGTGGTCGGGTCGGGGATGAACGTCAAGGCGGCTCCTTAAAGCAACTCAGGTTGCGTTAAGCATGCCGTCAACCCGTCACAAAAGCAACCTGAGTTGCGTTTAGGATCGACGCCGTGACCACGAGACCCGGTGGGCGTTCCGCCCGCGTCCGCGACGCCGTCCTCGCCGCGACCTACGCCGAGCTGGTCGAGCGCGGCTACCTCGGGCTCACCGTGGAGAACGTCGCCACCCGCGCCGGCGTGCACAAGACCACCGTCTACCGGCGTTGGGCCACCATCGACGTCCTCATCGCCGACGCCCTCGACCACGCCCGCGACACCGATTGGCCGATCCCCGACACCGGCACCCTCGAAGGCGACCTGATCGCCATCGCCGACGAAGTGGTGGACGCCTTCACCGACCCGGCTCTGCGCGCGATGCCCGAGGCGATCGTCACCGCCGCCCTGCACTCCGAACGCGCCCGCGCGGCCAAGCGCGACTTCTACGCCGCCCGCCAAGCCCAGGCCGCCGAGGTCGTGCGCCGCGCCCAGCGCCGCGGTGAGCTGCCCGAGGAGGTCGACGCCGTCGAGCTCGTCCGGCTCACCTGCGCCCCGCTGTACTACCGGATCTTCGTCACCGGCGAACCGCTCGACCACGACACCGCTCGCCGGTCGGCCCGCGCAGCACTGGCCGCCGCACGGGCCGGGGTGCTCTAGAACTCGTACCAGCGCAGGATCTCCGGGTCGAGGACGCGCGTCGCCAACCCGATCCGCCGGGCCGTGTCCGCCAGCTCGGCGGCCGCCGCCGGGTTGCCGCGCGGCGGGAGCTTCGGGTCGTCGAGCTGGGTCACCATGTCGTCGTGGTGGCTGGGCACGACCACCCGCGGCCGGGTCGCGCGCAACGCCCTCGCCGTGTAGTCGAAGACGTTCGCGTGCCCGCTCATCCCCAGCACCAGCACGTCCGGCCGCAACCCGGCGACCTCGCGCTCGATGAAGTTCGCCGTGCCGGACAGGAACAGCACCGAGAACCCGCCGACGTCCACCAGGTAGGCCAGCGTCCCGCCCTCGACCAGGTCCGCGATCGTCTCGGGACGCCGCGGCACGGCGGTCAGGGTGCCGGGCGCGAACGTGCCGTAGTTGCCGAACACCGAGTGCAGGCCGCGGAACGCCTGCACGGTGAACCCGTGGAAGTCCAGGTGCTCCCCACCGGACGCGAGCGTGATGTTCGCCGCCGGAACCCCTTGTGCCAACAGGAGGTTGCGGTGGGTCTCGGTCCCGATCACGCGGGAACCGTGCTTCTCCACCAGGTACGGCGCCTCCAGCATGTGGTCGTAGTGCCCGTGCGACACCAGCACCAGCTCGGGCTTCTCGGCCAGGTGCCGGTCGACCAGGTCCTTCCGCACGGTCAGCGGGTAGTCCTCGATGAACCCGCCGTCCGCGCCGAACACCGGCAACCGGGTCAGGTACGGGTCGATCACCACGCGCCGCCCGGCGAAGGTCAGCTCCCACCCGGCGACGCCCAGCCACCGCAGCCACACCCCGCTGCGCCCCTCGGCGAAGGCCGGCACCGCCGATCCCGCGACCGCCGCACCCGCCAACGCCGCCGCGGACCCGACCAACACCTGTCGTCTGTTCAAGCACATGAGCCCAGGACACCAGCGCGCGCGAGCACGTGTCCAAGTCCAATATCGCGCGGACAGCGATATCCGAACCACTATCATCGCTGCTCGTGGACCTCCTGCGGCACCTCCGGTACTTCCTCGTGGTCGCCGAGGAGCTGCACTTCGGGCGCGCCGCCGCGCGGTTGCACATGTCCCAGCCGCCGCTGTCGCAGAGCATCCAGCGCCTGGAGCGCGAACTCGGGGTCCGCCTGTTCGACCGGGACGCCCGCCGCGTCGCCCTCACCGACGCCGGTCGGCACCTGCTGCCCGAGGCGCGGGACGTGCTGGCCGGCGAGGACCGGTTGCGCGCGTCGGCCGAGCGGTTCCGGCGCGGCGAGGCCGGGACGTTGCGCGCGGGCGTGCCGCCGGACCTGGGCGGCCGGGCGGTCGCCGCGTTGCTGCCCGCCTTCCGGGTGCGCAGCCCGGTGGAGTTGAAGCTGCGCGAGATCGGCACCGCCGAGCAGTTGCGCGCCCTGGCCGACCGGACGCTGGACGTCGGCGTGCTGCGGCTGCCGTTCGACGTGTCGTGGCTGAGCCTGGGGGAGGTGCTGACCAGCCCGCTGGGCGTGCTGCTGCGCGCCGACCACCCGCTGGCCGCCGCGCCCGACGTGCGGCTGGCCGACCTGAACGGCCTGGGCCTGGTGCTGTTCCCGCGCGCCACCGCGCCCGCGTTGCACGACGAAGTGCTCACCACGTGCGCGCGGCACGGGTACACGCCGACCGAGGTGCACCAGGCGGGCAACGCCGAGTTCGCGCTGGGCCTGGTGCTCGCGGGCGGCGCGGTCGCGTTGCACGACGGCGTCTCGCCGCCCGCGGACCTCGCCTGGCGACCCCTGCGCGGCACCCCGCTGCTGTGGCGGACCGCGCCCGCCTGGCCGCGCGGCCGGCACACCCCGGCGGTCACCGCGTTCGCCGACGCCGTCGCGGAAGTGTTGGCCGGACAGGGGATGCGGCCCGCCGAGGGCACCCTCCCGCGCTACCCGCGCCCGGCCGCGGAGTACCTGTCGTGAGCGCCGCCCGCGTCCGCGCCGCGTTCGCCGACGCCGGGGTCACCGGCCGGCTGCACGCCGTCGACCTGGCCGACCCGACCCGCGAGGTGGCGGTCGGCGCGGACGAACCCGTGGTGCTGGCCAGCGTCTTCAAGCTGCCGCTGGTGGTGGCCCTGCTGCGCGGCGGGACGGACCTCACCCGGCGGGTCACCCTCGACCCGGGCGGGCGCAGCACCGGGCCGACCGGCATCGGCGGCATGCTCGACCCGGTCACCATGTCGTTGCGGGACCTGGCTTTCCTCGCGATGACGGTCTCCGACAACGCCGCCGCCGACGCGCTCGTGGACGTCGTCGGCCTGGCCGAGGTGAACCGGGTGCTGCGCGAGCTGGGCCTGGCGAAGACGACGGTCGTCCACAGCGCCCGCGACTGCACGCGGTCGATGGCCGAGGACGCCGCGCCCGCCGAACTCCCCGCCGCCCTGACCGACCCGCTGGTCCTGTCCCGCCTGCGCGCCCTGGACCCGGCCCGAACCAACCGCGGCACGGCCCGCGAGATGACCACGTTGCTGGCGCACGTCTTCGGCGACGACCGCTACGAGCCGATCCGCCGCGCCATGGGGCTCCAGGTGTGGCCGCACCGGCTCGCGTCGGGCTTCCCGTTCGACGACGTCCGGGTGGCGGGCAAGACCGGCACCCTGCCGACCGTGCGCAACGAGGTCGGCGTGGTCTCCTACCCCGACGGCGGCCGGTACGCGGTGGCGGTGTTCACGCGCAGCGCGAGCACGGCGTTCACCGTGCCCGCGGCGGACGCGGTCATCGGCACGGCGGCCCGCCTCGCCGTGGAACACCTGCGCTGACCGACGATCAGATCGAGTCCAGGAACTCGTCGATCTCCGCCAGCGCCCGGTCGCGCACGGGTCCGGCGGACAGGAACAGGTCGTGCAACCCGTTCTCCACCTGCACGACCGTCACCCGCGACCCGATCTTCGGCGCCCACCGCCGCATGTGCTCGACGTCCAGCACGGTGTCCGCGCTCATCGCCTCCGGCGTCCACGTCTTGGCGTGCAGGTGGCTGCGGGCGGACCGGAGGAGCAGCACCGGCACCGACACGTCCAAGCCGCGGTGGACCGTGGCGTGCCCGCGGCGGACCGCCCGCAACCAACCCGCCAGCACGGGGAACGCCTCGATCGGCTTCCACGTCGTGTCGAAGTCCCACTCGCCGTGGTGGTCGGAGTGGATGCTCTGGCCGTACACCGGGCCGAGGCCCTTCTTCAGCACCAGCTTCGGCGCGATCCGGCCCACGGCGCGGATCACCGCCGTGCCGACGGTCCGCGTGATCCACGGCTCCGCCAGGTCCAGCCACGGGCTGTTGAGCACCAACGCGTCGAACAGCCCGCCCGACCGCCGCTCGTGCGCCCACAGCGTGGTGATCAGCCCGCCCGTCGAATGGCCCATCACGACCAGGTGGTGGTGCCCGTCCTCCTCGCGGATCACGCGCACCGCCGCGTCGATCTCCTCGAAGTGCTCGGCCAGGTCGGTCACGAAGTTCGCCGTCTGGCCCGCCTTCAGCGACCGGCCGTACGCGCGCAGGTCCAGCGCGTAGAAGTCGAAGCCGCGCGCGGTGAAGTGCTCCGCCACGTGCGTCTGGAAGAAGTAGTCGGCGAAGCCGTGGACGTAGAGCACCGCGCCCCGGGTCGCCGGCCGGGCGCGGCGGCGGACCAGGGTCGCGCTGAGGTCCCCGCCGCCCAGCGGCAGCGTCCGGGTCTCGTAGTCGGCGCCGAGCACGTCTGCGTTCACCGCGCCAGTGTGCATCGGGAATCCCCGTTCCGGGAGATGACGCTGCCCACCCGTGGCACTGTGGAGGCCATGAGCGAGGAGATCGAGCGGTCGAGTTCGCGCGTGCGGTTCCCGGGCATCAGCCCGCGGGCCTACGAGCACCCGGCCGACCGGGGGGCGTTGGCGGTCTTGCGCGCGGTGCCGGGCATCGGGCCGGTGCTGCAGGCGGTGGCGGGGGCGTTCACCGAGCGCGGTGAGCGGTTGTTGTACGTGGCGTCGGCGATCCGGGTCGGGCCGCGCCAGTACCCCATGATCGACGGGCTGCGGAAGGAGGCCGCGGCGGCGTTGGACCTCGACCCGGTGCCCGAGGTGTTCATCGAGCGCAACCCCGACCCGCAGGCGGTGACGCTGGGCATCGACCGGCCGTTCATCGTGCTGACCACGGGCCTGGTGGAACTGCTGGACACCGAGGGCCTGCGGTTCGCGATCGGCCACGAGATGGGGCACGTGCTGTCCGGCCACGCCCTGTACCGCACGATCCTGTTCCGGCTGATGCAGCTGCAGAACAGCCTGGGCTGGATGCCCGCCGGCTACTGGGCGGTCCGCGCGGTGATCGCGGCGCTCACCGAGTGGTACCGCAAGACCGAGCTGAGCTGCGACCGCGCCGGCCTGCTGGTCGGCCAGGACCCGGCCGCCGCGCTGCGGGTGCACGTGGCGATGGCGGGCGGCATGGACGTCTCGCAGGTGGACACGGCCGAGTTCCTCAAGCAGGCCAAGGAGTACGAACAGGTCGAGGACGTGCGCGACAGCGTGCTCAAGCTGGCCAACACGTGGCGGCGGACCCACCCGATGGCCGTCGTGCGCGCCGCGGAGCTCCAGCGGTGGGCGGCCGGCGAGGAGTACCGGGAGATCCTCACCGGCACCTACCCGCGCCGTGAGGACGACCGCCCGACGTCGTCGTTCACCGAGGACATCAAGAACGCGGCCCGGTCCTACAAGGAGTCCGCGGCCCGGTCCGAGGACCCGCTGGTCAAGGTGCTCAACGAGGTCGGCGACGTGCTGGTCGGCGCGGCGGACAAGGTGCGTTCGCGGTTCGGCGGCGGCAACGGCGGCAAGGACGACGCGGAGTAACCCGAAAGCGTGACAGCACCGCCACTCCGCTGATTGGCGTAGCGCACGCGGCCGTTCTGGCTAGCCTCGGACGGGTGTTGCCGATCAGAGGAGGCCTTGTGCGGCTGGGTGCGCTCGTGGCGGTGTTGGCGGTGCTGTTCGGGGGTTCGGCGGCGGCGGACCCGAGAGTCGTCGGCGGTGACCGGGTGAAGATCGCCGACCACCCGTGGGTCGTGTTCATCGCGGACGCGAGCGGCAACCAGTTCTGCGGCGGGACGCTCGTCGCGCCGACCAAGGTGGTCACCGCGGCCCACTGCGTCGCCGGCCGCTCCCCGCGCTCCACCCGGGTCGTCGTCGGCCGCGAGGACAAGCAGAGCGACGCGGGCCGGGTCGTCCGGCTCGCCACGATCTGGACGCACCCGGACTACATCAGCGCCGACCGCGGCGACGACGTGGCCGTGCTGACCCTGCGCGAGCAGGTGACCGCGCGGCCGGCGCGACTGGCCGACAGCGCCGCCCCGTACGCGGCCGGGACGAAGGCGTTCGGGCTGGGCTGGGGCCGGACCTCCGAGCAGTCCCCGGCCTCGCGCTACCTGCTCGGCGTGACCCTGCCCGTGGTGTCCGACGAGGACTGCGGGAGCGCGTACTTCCAGTACGACGCCGAGTCGATGGTGTGCGCCGGTTACGAGGAAGGCGGCAGGGACACCTGCCAGGGCGACTCCGGCGGCCCGCTCGTGGTCGGGGAGGTCCTGATCGGCATCACGTCGTGGGGCGAGGGCTGCGCCCGGCCGGGCAAGTACGGCATCTACTCGCGCGTGGTGACCTACCACGACCTGCTGTCCGACCAGATCGCCCTGACCGGGGGAAACACCTCCGAGTGACGTGAGTGGCGGTGGCCGGGGCGACTCATTTCAGTGCTGGGCATGAGGACTTTCATGGCCGTGCTGCTGGCACTGGTGACGTTCGCCCCGTCCGCCGTCGCGACCGAGGACCCGAGGATCGTCGGCGGCACCGTCGTGGAGGACGTCGATGACTACCCGTTCGTCGTGGCCCTCACGACCGCCGGCGGCCGGCAGTTCTGCGGCGGCGCGCTGATCGGGCCCCACCAGGTCATGACGGCGGCGCATTGCGTGGTCGACACCAGCCCCGAAGACATCAAGGTCGTGATCGGCCGCCTGGACATGACCACGAGCGAGGGCGTGGTCTCCCGGGTGATGCACATCAGGCAGCACGAGGACTACCAGCAGGCGGAAGAGGGCGACGACATCGCCTGGATCACCACCGAACGGCCGCTCACGGACCGGTACCGGCCGGTCGAGCTGCCCGAGGCGGCGGACGTCCTCTACCGGCCCGGCACGCTGGGCACCGTGCTCGGGTGGGGTCGCACCACCGAGGGTGGCCAGTCCAGTGACGACCTGCGCGAGGTGGACGTGCCGATCTTGTCCAACATGGACTGCAAGAAGGCGTACAAGCAGTACGACAAGCTCACGATGTTCTGCGCCGGCTTCCCGGGGGGCGGCAAGGACTCGTGCCAGGGCGACTCGGGCGGTCCGTTGGTCGTGAACGGCAAGCTCGCCGGCCTCGTCTCGTGGGGCGAGGGTTGCGCGAGGCCGGGCAAGCCGGGCATGTACACGCGGGTCAAGTTCTACGTGACCGACTGATCAGACGACCAGGCCGACCGACATCGCGAAGAAGACCGCCGCGCACACCGCGTCCAGCGCCGTGGTCACGCCGGGGCGGCCCAACCGGGTCGCCATCCGGCTCGCCGCCAGCACGATGAGCAGCTCCCACAGCGCCGCCAGGCCCAGGAAGACCACCGCCAGCAGCGCGAGCTGCGCCGTCGGGCTGCCCGTCCCGATGAACTGGGGCAGGAAGGCCAGCGAGAACAGCAGCATCTTCGGGTTGGTGATGTTGGTCAGGAACCCCTGGCGGAACGGGCGGACCGACGCGACCTCGCCGTCGTCCTCGACGCCCACCCGGCGGATGAGGCTGCGCGCGATGGTCACCGCCAGGTAGAGCAGGTAGGCCGCGCCGATCCAGCGCAGCGCGGTGAGCACCGGCGGGTACTGCGCGATCACCACGCCGAGGCCGGAGATCACCAGCAGCACCTGCACGGCGGCGGCGGTGTGGATGCCGGCCAGCGCCCACAGGCCGGCCTTCGTCCCGGCGCGCAGGGACGTCCGGAGCAGGAGGAAGGCGTCCACGCCCGGCGTCAGCACGACCACCGCGCACGCGATCAGGAACGCCGGTAGCTGGGTGAAGTCCAGGTGCATGTTTCCCCTCCCTCAACGGCCGGACAGATGCGCGTGATCTGCCTCACGCGCCGTGGAATCTTCGGCTCTACGGGATCCTAACAACAAATTTTCCGGATTTGATACCCGGCGAGCCGGGCCGCTACTGTCAGTGCGCATTCGGCCACCTGTCGTAGAGGGGTGCTCCATGCGGATCACTGCGCTGGTCTTCGCCGTGCTCGTCCTCGTCGCCACGCCGGCCGCCGCTGTCGTGGGCGGGCGGGAGGCCGCCGACCAGCCGTGGGTGGTCGCGCTGTACGACCGGTACGGGCAGTTCTTCTGCGGGGGCGCGTTGATCGCGCCGGACAAGGTGCTCACCGCCGCGCACTGCACGGTCGAGCGGTCGGCCCTGGGCACCCGGGAGCGGCTGGTGGGCGACCTGCGGGTGGTCGCGGGCCGGCGCGACCTGGACGGCTCCGAGGGGCGGGAGGTGCGGGTGGCCTCGGTGTGGCGGCACCCGGACTTCGAGACCGCGGCCCAGGGCGACGACATCGCCACGCTCACCCTGGTCCAGCGGCTGCCGTACCGGCCGGTCCCGCTGGGCGAGGCCGGGCCGGGCGACGTGGCCACCGTGTACGGGTGGGGCCGCACCGCCGAGTTGGCCCCGCCCAGCGCCACGCTGCGCGAGGTGGACCTGCCGGTGCTGAGCGACCAGACGTGCGCGAGGGCGTTGGAGGGCTTCCGGGCCGACACGATGCTGTGCGCCGGCTACCCCGAGGGCGGCAAGGACGCCTGCGAGGGCGACTCCGGCGGGCCGATGACCGTGCGCGGCGCGCTGGTCGGGATCGTCTCCTACGGCAAGGGGTGCGCGCGGGCCGGGCTGCCCGGCGCCTACACCAGGGTGAGCCGGTACCTCGACCGGATCTGAGACTGTGGTACCAATCCGGGGTGCGTTCGCAACCGTTCCCGGCCACCCTGCGCCGCAAGTGGTCCGCCGACCTGACCGCGGCGGAGGTCTACCACCTGCTCAAGCTGCGCAACGACGTGTTCGTGGTCGAGCAGAACTGCGTGTACGCCGACCTCGACGGTCGTGACCTCGAACCCGCCACCCGGCACTTCTGGCTGGAGGTCGACGGCGTGCCGCAGGCCTACCTGAGGCTGCTGGAGGAGCCGGGCGGCACCTACCGCATCGGCCGGGTCTGCACGGCCCGCGCCGCGCGCGGCCTCGGGTTCAGCCGGCGGCTGGTGGAGGCGGCGCTGGTCGAGGTCGGGACCACCGAGTGCGTGCTGGACGCCCAGACCTACGTCGCCGACTTCTACGCCTCGTTCGGGTTCCGGCCCGAGGGCGCGGAGTTCATCGAGGACGGGATACCGCACCTGCGGATGCGCCGGTCTCGCTGATCACCCGCACCGCGCGCTCGACGTCGGCCTCGGTGAGGTCGGCGCGGGCGGTCAGCCGGATGCGCGAGACCTGGTCGGGCACCGACGGCGGCCGGAAGCAGCCGACCAGGACGCCCTGCGCCCGGCACCCCTCGGCCCACGCGACGGCCGCCTCCGGCGACGGCGCCTGCACCGACACCACGGCGGCGGTCGGCGAGCTGACCCGGAACCCCTTGTCCTTCAAGCGGAACGCCAGGTCCTGCGCCACGTCCAGGGCGCGCGCGGGCCGGTCCGGCTCCTCGCGCAGCACCTTCAGCGCGGCCAGGGCGGCGGCGGCGCTGCTGGGCGCCAGACCGGTGTCGAAGATGAACGTGCGCGCGGTGTCCACCAGGTGCTTGATCACCCGGCTGGGCCCGAGCACCGCGCCGCCCATGGCGCCGAGCGACTTGGACAGCGTCACCGTCGTCACCACATCGGGTGCTTTCGCCAGGCCGGCCGCGTGCACCGCGCCCCGCCCGCCGTCGCCGACCACCCCCAGGCCGTGCGCGTCGTCCACGACCAGTGCCGACCCGTGCTCCCGGCAGGTCGCGGCCAGCTCGGCCAGCGGGGCCAGGTCGCCGTCGACGGAGAAGACCGAG
Organism: Saccharothrix sp. NPDC042600; assembly: GCF_040647305.1. NCBI lineage: Bacteria > Bacillati > Actinomycetota > Actinomycetes > Pseudonocardiales > Pseudonocardiaceae > Saccharothrix > Saccharothrix sp. NPDC042600. Next base: position 95,302 of record NZ_JBEZBW010000016.1, read on the forward strand.
TCGGTCACCACCAGCGCGCGCCGCTTGCCGCGGGTGGCCAGGGCGTGCGCGACCTTCGGCACGTCGCAGTGGCCCGCGACGACGACGTCCGCCTTGGACAGCCGGGTCCCGTCGATCAGCGAGGCGTGGATGTGCTGGTCGGCGACGATGGCCGTGCCGGGGCCGGACAGGGCGGTGAGCACGCCCAGGTTGGCCGCGTAGCCGGAGGAGAACACCAGCGCGGACTGGGTGCCGCAGAAGTTGGCCAGCTCGTACTCCAGCTCGGTGTGCAGCTCGGTGGAGCCGGTGACCAGGCGGGAGCCGGTGGAGCCCGCGCCCCAGCGCAGCGAGGCCGCCGCGGCGGCGCCCGCGACCCGCTTGTCCCGGGCCAGGCCCAGGTAGTCGTTGGACGCGAGGTCGAGGTCGGTCGAGTCGGCCGGGCGCGGGCGCACCCGACGGGCCAGGCCCGCCTTCGCGCGCGCCTCGGCACGCGTGTCGATCCAGTCGAACACCGACTCCGGCGCGGACACCCCTGTGCTCACACTCACGCCGGCAGTGTCGCATCCGACGGTTACCGTCCCCGCGTGGACCTCTTCCAGCTCGGGCGGGACGACCTGCGGTCGCTGCGCGTGGACGCGCCGGTCCACCGCGACGAGCGGACCGGGTTGTGGCTGGTCAGCCGGTACGCCGACGTCAAGGCGGTGCTGGCGGACCCGGGGACCTTCCACCCGGACAACGCGCTGACGGCCGTGACGCCGATCCCGTCGCCGGTGCTGCGGACCCTCGCCCGATCGGGCTTCTCCCTGCCGCCGACCCTGGCCAACAACGGCACCGACACGCACACGGGCCTGCGGAGGCTGGTCGCCGCTTTCCTCACACCTTCGCGGGTCGCCGCCATGCGTCCCCGGATCGCCGAACTGGCGCGCGAACGTTTGCGGTGCTTGATTGCCGCTGCTCCGCAGACGGCGGCTCGGTCGCCGGAAAGTCGGCAGGCCGCGCCTGGTTTCGCGTCGATCGAAAAGCGTGATCGCCACGAAACCAGGCGCGGCCTACCGACGCGACCTCGCGGATTGAGCGGAACCGTTGATCTGCACCCCGCGTTGGCGCGGGACCTGCCGGCGATCGTGCTGCTGGAGGTCATGGGCATCCGGGACGTGGATGTCGACAAGCTCAAGGCGTGGAGCACGGCGTCGCTGGAGCTGTTCTGGGGTGACGTGACCGTCGAGCGCCAGCACGAGCTGGCCGGCCCCGCCGCCGAGTTCCACCAGTGGCTCACCGCGCGGATCAAGGCCGCCGACCCCGCCGGCGACGACCTGTTCGCCGCGCTGCGCCGCGCGGGGGTGCCGGTGCGCGACGCCGCCGGGCTCTGCTACTTCCTGCTGATCGCGGGCCAGGAGACCACGACCCAGCTGCTGTGCGCGGTGTTCGACGCGGTGCTGCGGCACGGCGACCTCTGGGACCGGCTGGGCGAGCCCGGCATGGCTGAGCGGTGCGTCGAGGAGGTGCTGCGCCGCGACCCGCCGGTCAACACGTGGCGGCGGGTGGCGGCGCGGGACGTGACGCTCTCCGGCGTGGCCGTGCCGAAGGGCGCGCAGCTGCTGCTGATGCTCGCGGGCACCGGGTCCGACCCGGAGGTGTTCGACGAGCCGGAGCGGCTGTGCCCGGCCCGGCCGAACGCGCGCAAGCACCTCGCGTTCGGGTTCGGCCGGCACTTCTGCCTGGGCGCGGGCCTGGCCCGGCTGGAGGCGGAGGTGGTGCTGCGGGAGACCTTCGCGCGGTTCCCCCGCCTGCGCCTGGCCTCGGCGGAGCCGCCGCCGATGCTCGGGCTGCTGTCGTTCCGGGCGCCGCTGAGCGTGCGCGTCGAGCTAGGGGACGAGGATCAGCTTGCCGGTGGTGGCGCGGGACTCCAGGGCCTCGTGGGCGCGGGCGGCCTCGGCCAGCGGTAGCGCCTCGCCCAGGGTCGTCCGCAAGCCCAGCCCGAACACCTTGCGCACGTTGTCCGGCGTGAGCGGGTTGCCCAGGCCGATCAGCGCGACGCCCTTGGCGAAGACGTCCGACGCGGTCACGTCCAGCGGCTCGCCACTGGCGAAGCCGAACACCACCAGCCGGCCGGCGCCGGGGCGGAGCAGGTCGAACGACTGCCGGGCGGTCGGGCCGCCGACGGAGGAGAACACCACGTCCACCTCGCCGACCCGCTCGGCCCAACCCGCGGCGCTGTAGTCGACGGTCTCGTGCGCGCCCAGCTCGCGGGCGTGCGCCAGCTTCTCCGCGCTGCTCGCGGCGGCGACCACGGTGGCCCCGGCGCGGGCGGCGAGCTGCACCAGGAGACCGCCGACGCCGCCGCCGGCCGCCTCGACCAGCACCCGGTCGCCCGGCGCGACGCGGGCCCGTTCGACGGCCTGGACCGCCGTCGAGCCCTGGAGCAGCAGGGCGAGGGCCTCGTGGTCGGAGACGTGGTCGGGCACCTCGACGCCGTCGCGCACGGCGGCCAGCTCGGCGTAGCCGTCACCGGCCGGGACGCCGATGATCCGGCGGCCGTCCGCGGTGACGCCGACGACCTCGCTGCCGAGCTGACCGGTGGGGTCGAGGGCCGCCGGGTACCAGGGGAAGAGCTTGCGGCCCTTGCCCGAGCGGATCACCGTCTCGCCGTAGTTCACGCCGATCGCCGTGACGCGGACGAGTTCCTCGCCGGGGCCGGGCACCGGGTCGGGCACCTCCACGACCCGCAGGACGTCCGCCGGGCCGAACTCGTTGAACCGCACCGCTCGCATCTGCCGTCCCCTCGATGAAGCGGACCGGCGGTCCGCTTTGCTGTTCGCTACGATACGGACTGCCGGTCCGGTTCTGTCAAGTCGTGGGAGGTGCCCGTGGCCGAACGCCGCGACGCCGCGCGCAACCGGGCCGCGATCCTCGCCGCCGCGTCGCGGCTGATCGGGGAACGCGGGCTCGACGAGGTGAACATGGAGGACGTGGCGGTCGCGGCGGGCGTCGGCAAGGGGACGGTGTTCCGCCGGTTCGGCGACCGCGAGGGGTTGATCCAGGCCGTCGTGGCGGAGAGCGCCGAAGCGTGGAAGGCCGAGTCCGAAGTGCTCGTGACGGCCACCGACCGGCCGCCGGACGAGAGGGTGATCACGTTCGTGGCCACCCTGTTCGACCACGTGGTGGCGAACCTGCCGGTGGTCCGGGCGTTGGAGCGGGTGTCGGCGCGGGGCAGCGGGTGCGACGCCAACCTCGACCTCACGCACGCCCGGTTGTCGGCGTTGATCGCGCAGGTCAGGCCGTACGAGGACGCGGATTTCCTGGCGCACGCGCTGCTGGCCAACCTGCGCGGGGAACACCTCCACCACCTGGTCCACCGGGTCGGTCTGCCGGTGGGGCAGGTGCGGCTGGGTGTGATCGCGCTCGCGCGGGCCGTGCTGACCGGGGACTTGGTCGGCGCCGGCCGGGATGCGACGATGCCTCCGCTGTAGGGGTGCGCGAGGAAGCCGGTGCGAATCCGGCACGGTCCCGCCACTGTGACCGGGGGAGTTCCGCCGGGAGTCAGGAACTCGGCCCCCGGAACCACTCGACCGGACACGGGCGTGGACACCCGAGGAAGGACACCGCCGCATGGGCGCGCGTTTCCCCTTTTCCGCCGTCGTCGGACATGACGACCTCCGCTTGGCCCTGCTGTTGAACGCCGTGCACCCCGGGATCGGCGGTGTGCTGGTGCGGGGTGAGAAGGGGACCGCGAAGTCGACCGTGGTCCGGGCGCTGGCGGCGCTGCTGCCGGAGTTGGACGTGGTGCCGGGCTGCCGCTTCGCGTGCGACCCGGCGGTGGAGACCGAGTGCCCCGACGGCCCGCACGGGCGGCCTCCGGCCCCCGTCTCGATCGTCTCACGCGCCACCGACAATTCGGGCGTCCCGGGCGTCCCGGGCGTCTCGGGCGTCCCGGGCGTCTCGGGCGTCCCGGGCGTCTCGGGCGGCGCGGTCGGCGCGGGCGGCGCGGTCGGTGGTGTCGGTGGTGTCGAGCGGCGGCCGGCGCGGTTGGTCGAACTCCCGGTCGGGGCCACCGAGGACCGGTTGATCGGGTCCCTCGACCTCGAACGCGCGTTGACCGAGGGCGTCCGCGCGTACCAGCCGGGGCTGCTCGCCGCCGCGCACCGGGGCGTTCTCTACGTGGACGAGGTCAACCTCCTGCACGACCACCTGGTGGACCTGCTGCTCGACGCCGCCGCGATGGGCCGCGCCCACGTCGAGCGCGAAGGGGTCTCCGTCTCGCACGCGGCCTCCTTCCTCCTGGTCGGCACGATGAACCCCGAGGAGGGCGAACTCCGCCCGCAGCTGCTGGACCGCTTCGGCCTCACCGTCACCGTCAAGGCCGCCCGGGACGTCGCGACCCGCACCGAGGTCATCCGCCGCCGCCTCGCGTACGAGGCCGACCCGGTCGGGTTCGCCGCGCGGTGGGCCGAGCAGGACGCCGAGCTGGCCGCCCGGATCGTCACCGCCCGCGACCGCCTGTCCACCGTCGTGCTGCCCGACGCCGAGCTGCGCCGGATCGCCGCCGTGTGCGCGGCCTTCGAGGTGGACGGCATGCGGGCCGACCTGGTCGTCGCGCGCACCGCCGTCGCCCACGCCGCCTGGCGGGGTGCGGACGAGGTCGCCGAGGCCGACGTCGAGGCCGCCGTCCGGCTCGCGCTGCCGCACCGCAAGCGCCGCGACCCGTTCGACGAGCCCGGCCTCGAAGAAGAGCAGCTCGAAGACGCGATGAAGCAGGGTGCCGAGCACGCCGCCGAACCGGAACCCGACCCCGATCCCGACCCCGACGGTCCGGACGGCGGTGGTCTGCCCGGCGACACGCCCGACCTGGCCGACGACGCGAGCGGCCCGTCGCCCGAGCAGCCCGCCGCCGACGGCCGCGGTGCCGGTGCCGAGCGCACGCACGCGCCGGCGCCGTCGTTCCGCACGCGGTTGCTCCAGGTCCCGGGCGTGGGTGAAGGCGCGCCGGGCAAGAGGTCGCGGGCACGGGCTCGCACCGGGCGGGTCGTCCGTTCGTCCACTGTGGACGGCAGCGGGCTGCACCTGGTCGGCACGCTGGGCGCGGCGGCGCCGCACCAGGCCGCGCGCGGGCGCAGCGGTCCCGGGCTGGTGCTGCGCGGCGCCGACCTGCGGCGGGCGGTCCGCGAGGGCAAGGAGGGCAACCTGGTGCTGTTCGTGGTCGACGCGTCCGGCTCGATGGCCGCCCGGCAGCGGATGTCGGCGGTCAGCGGCGCGGTGATCTCGCTGCTGCGCGACGCCTACCAGCGGCGGGACAAGGTCGGTGTGATCACCTTCCGCGGGAACGGCGCCGAGACCGCGCTCCCGCCGACGAACTCCGTGGACGCCGCCGCCGCCCGCCTGCGGCAGCTCCGCACGGGCGGCCGGACGCCCCTCGCGGACGGGCTCCTGAGGGCGCGCAAGGTGCTCCAGACCGAACGGGTCCGCGACCCGCGCCGCCGCCCGCTGCTGGTCCTGCTCACCGACGGCCGCGCCACCGCCACGGGCACCGGCGGCGACCCGATGCGCGACGCCCTGCGCGCCGCCGGCCTGCTGGCCGCCGACGAGGTGGCGGCCGTGGTCGTGGACTGCGAGTCCGGCCACGTCCGGCTGGGCTTGGCCGCCCGCGTCGCCCAGGCGCTGGACGCGGTGTGCCTGCGCCTCGAAGAACTGTCCGCCGACCAGGTCGCCGGCGTCGTGCGCGCCGCACGCGCCGCGTAAAGGAGCCCGCAGTGCCCCAGGGACAGCCGTCCGTCGTGCCCACCGACGGGCTCACCACCAGGCAGCGGCGCAACCGACCGCTGGTCGTCCTCCACACGGGGGAGATGAAGGGCAAGTCCACCGCCGCCTTCGGCCTCGCGCTGCGCGGGTGGAACCAGGGCTGGTCGATCGGCGTCTTCCAGTTCGTGAAGTCGGCCAAGTGGAAGGTCGGCGAGGAGAACGCCTTCCGCGCCCTGGGCCGGTTGCACGAGCAGACCGGCGAGGGCGGGCCCGTCGAGTGGCACAAGATGGGCGAGGGCTGGTCCTGGTCGCGCAAGCAGGGCACCGAGGAGGACCACGCCGCCGCCGCGCGCGAGGGCTGGCGGGAGATCGCCCGGAGGCTCTCGACCGAGCAGCACGGCCTCTACGTGCTCGACGAGTTCACCTACCCGCTGCACTGGGGCTGGATCGACGTGGACGAGGTGGTCACGGCGCTGCGCGAGCGGCCCGGCCACCAGCACGTGGTCATCACCGGCCGGTACGCGCCGCAGGCCCTGGTCGACGCCGCCGACCTGGTGGTGGAGATGACCAAGGTCAAGCACCCGATGGACGCGGGGCAGAAGGGCCAGAAGGGGATCGAGTGGTGAACCGCCTGGTGGTCGCCGCGCCCGGGTCGGGCAGCGGCAAGACCACCGTGGCCACCGGCCTGATGGCGGCGCTGCGCCGCGCGGGGGACCGGGTGGCCCCCTTCAAGGTCGGGCCGGACTACATCGACCCCGGCTACCACGGCCTGGCCACCGGCCGACCGGGCCGCAACCTCGACCCGGTGATGGTCGGCGAGCACCGCGTGGCGTCGCTGTTCGCCCACGGGTCGCGCGGCTGCGACATCGCCGTGGTCGAGGGCGTGATGGGCCTGTTCGACGGGCGGGTGGACACCGAGGGCGTCGGCTCCACCGCCCACGTGGCCAAGCTGCTGTCCGCGCCGGTGCTGTTCGTGGTGGACGCGCGCGGCCAGAGCCGCAGCCTGGCCGCCCTGCTGCACGGGTTCCGGGGGTACGACCCGACCGTGCGGCTGGGCGGGGTGGTGCTCAACCAGGTCGGGTCCGCCCGGCACGAGCACGTGCTGCGCGGCGCGTGCGCCGAGGTCGGGCTGGAGGTGCTGGGCGTGCTGCCCCGGGACGACCGGTTCGCGCTGCCGTCCCGCCACCTGGGCCTGGTCACCGCCGCCGAGCACGGGTCGGCCGCGGTCGAGGCCGTGGACGCCGTGGCCGAGGCGGTCGCGGCCCACGTGGACCTGGCCGCGGTGCGGCGGCTGGCGGCCGGGGTGCCCGCGCTGGCGGTGCCCGCGTGGGACCCGGCGGAGGAGGTCGCGGCCGTGTCCGGCGCGCCCGTCGTGGCGGTCGCGGGCGGGGCGGCGTTCACGTTCGGGTACGCCGAGCACGTCGAGCTGCTGCGGGCGGCCGGCGCGGACGTGGTGACCGTGGACCCGTTGCGGGACGAAGACCTGCCGGAGGGGACGTCGGGGCTGGTGCTGCCCGGCGGGTTCCCGGAGCAGCACGCCGCCGAGCTGTCGGCCAACGCCGGCCTGCGGGCGGCCGTGGTGGCGTTGGCCCGGTCCGGCGCGCCCGTGCACGCGGAGTGCGGCGGGCTGCTGTACCTGGCGAAGTCGCTGGACGGCGTGCCGATGTGCGGGGTCCTGGACGCGGACGGCTCGATGACGCCCCGGCTCACCCTGGGCTACCGGGACGCCGTCGCGCCCCACGACTCCGTGCTGGCGCGCGCGGGCACGCGGATCACCGGGCACGAGTTCCACCGGACGACGTTGAGCGTGCCGGCGGGCGCGAAACCGGCCTGGCAGTGGCGAGGTCACGACCTCAAGCCGGTGGCCGAGGGTTACGTGTTCGGCGGCGTCCACGCGTCCTACTTGCACACCCACCCGGCATCAGCACCTGACGCGATCACCCGCTTTGTGCGGGCTTGCGAAACGAAGCAGGTCCGGGTCGAGGCCACTCGATAGTGGATCGCCCGGGCGCGGTACGGTCGTTGCCCACCAAGCCGAACACGTCGTGGGGAGCAGTTGTGATGACTGGTCGGGTCTCCTTCGTGGGCGCCGGTCCCGGTGCCGCCGATCTCATCACCCTCCGGGGCGCGAAGCGCATAGCCGAGGCCGACGTCGTGATCTGGGCGCCCAGCGTCGTGGAGGCCGAGTGCGTGCGCGAGCACGCCCGCCCCGACGCCGAGCTGGTCGACTTCTCCCGCGTGTCCGAGGCCGAGGTCGTGGACGTGTACCGGCGCGCGTCGGCCGCGCAGCTCAAGGTGGTCCGCCTGCACGCGGGCGACCCGGCGCTGTGGGGCGGCCTGCGCGAGCAGCACGAGACGTGCCAGCGGCTCGGGCTGACCACCGAGGTCGTGCCCGGCGTGTCGGCCGTGTCGGCGGCGGGCGCGGCGGTGGCGCGCGAGCTGACCTCGTCCGACGTGGCGCAGTCGCTGGTGCTGGCCGGGCCGGAGGGCGCCGAGCACCTCAAGGACTTCGCCGCCCACGGCACGACCCTGGCGATCTCCGCGTCCGGCGCGCGCACGGCGCGGATCGTGGAGCAGTTGCGCGAGGGCGGTTACGCCGACGACACGCCCGTGGTGGTGGCGTACAAGGTCTCCCTGCCCGACGAGACGCTCGCCCAGACCACGTTGGGCGAGCTGGAGGCGTGCGTCAAGGAGCACAAGCTCTACCGCACCACGCTGTTCCTGGTGGGTGACGTGCTGAAGGCGTCGGCGCGGCGGTCCTCCGACGAGCCGGTGCGGCGGTCGCGCGCGGCCAAGTGGGGCAAGCGCCGCGAGTCGCCGTCCGCCACGGCGTGGTCGATGGTGCACGACTGGCAGGAGACCGCGCGCGCCAACCGCCCCGCCGCGAAGGCGAAGCCGGTCGAGCCGGTGCTCGCGCTGGTGTCGGAAACCGTTGAGGCGCAAGAGGAATCCGCGGCCGTCGAGGAAGCGCCGAAGCCCAAGGCGACCGTGGCCGCGGCGGCGAAGAAGAAGCCCGCGACCGTCCAGGCGAGCACGACGCCGCGCCCGCGCAAGCCGGCCGCGCCGCGCACCACCAAGAAGACAAAACGCGCCAACTGACATGGATGTAGTCGCACTGCACGGTTTTCTCACCGCGACCGGCCGGTCGTGGGACTCGGTGACCGTCGTGGACGCCGCCGCCGTGGGCGTCCGGCACGCGCTCAACGTGTGCCGCGCCCGCGCCGCCGTCGTCGTGGCGGGCGCGGACCCGGCCGAGCTGGCCGCCGGGTTGGCCGGGTGGCGGCGGACGCTGACCGTGTCCGACGGCGGTGAACTGTCCACCGTGGACCCGGCGGATGCGGTCGTGCGCCGGTGGAACGCGCCGGACTTCCTGTTGTGCGTGGCGGAAAGCGCTCTTCCGGTGGCCGGGGGCGGCTGGGCGCTGCCGGACGACGACTTCGCCCACCGGGACGGCATGGTCGCCACCGCCGAGGTGCGCGCGCTGGCCCTGTCCCGGCTGGCCCCGCGGCCCGGCGTGCTGGTGTGGGACGTCGGCGCGGGTCCCGGTGCGGTCGCGGTCGAGTGCGCCCGGCTGGGAGCGGCCGTGATCGCGGTCGAGCAGGACCCCGTGCAGTGCGTGCGGATCATCGCCAACGCCTCCGCGCACGGCGTGGACGTGCGGGTCGTGGAGTCGCCGCTGGCCGAGGCCGCCGACCTGCCCCGGCCGGACGCCGTGTTCGTCGGCGGCGGTGGCGCGGACGTGGTGCGGCGGTGCGCCCGGGTCGGGGCCGGCCGGGTCGTCGTGGCGACCGCCGACCTGGACCGGGTGCTGCCCGCGCGGGACGCGTTGGCGCAGGCCGGGTACGAGGTCGAGGGCAGCCAGTTGTCGGCGGCGCGGCTGACCGGCGGGACGCTGCTCGCGGCGAACCCGGTGACCGTGCTGTGGGGGACGAGGAAGTCGTGATCGGGGTCTTCGCGGCGGGTGAGGTGGCGCGGCGGTCGGCCGTCGACCTGGCCAAGCGGCTCGGCCCGGACGCCGTCGTGCCGGACGGCCCGGTGCGCCCGGCGCTGCGCAGGTTGTGGCCGCGCTTGGGATCGGCCGTGTTCTTCCTGGGCACCGAGGCGACGGTCCGGCTGGTCGCGCCGCTGCTGCGGGACGAGCGCGCGGACCCCGGTGTGGTGTGCGTGGACGGCGGGTTCACGGTGTCGCTGCTGGGCGGCGCGGACGCGTTGGCGGTGCAGGTCGCGGACCTGCTGGACAACACGCCGGTCCTGACGCCGACGGACATCTCGCCGTTGGACGAGCTGGTCGAGCTGCTGGACGTGTCCGTCGAGGGCGACCTGGCGGCGTGCGGCGCGGCGCTGCGCGCGGGCGAGCGGGTCGTGCTGGCCAACCCGTTGGGCTTCCCGCTGCCGGCGCTGCCGGACAACGTCGTGGTGGGGGCGGACGTGCACGGCGCCGGGTGGACCGTGCTGCTGGACGACCGCATCCCGAAGGGCAGGCCGCGCGAGGACGTGGTCCGGTTGGTGCCGCGGTCGCTGGTCGTGGGCATCGGGTCGGGCAGCGGGGTGTCGGCGCAGGCGGTGTCGGCGGTGCTGGGCGAGCTGGAGGCGCGCGGCCTGGACCTGCGGGCGGTGCGCGCGTTCGCCACGGTGGACCGCAAGGCGGCGGAGCAGGGCATCACCGACGCCGTCGAGGACTGGGGCTTCTGGCACTCGGGTGTCGCTCCGCTGCTGGTGTACCCGGCGGAGGAGCTGGCGGTCGTGCCGGTGCCGAACCCGGCGGAGCTGGCGATCGGGATCCCGTCGGTGGCGGAGGCGGCGGCGCTGCGCGGTGCGATGGAGCTCTCGGGCGGCGGCCGGGTCGAGATCGCGGTGGAGAAGGTGAAGGGCGAGTCGGTGACCGTGGCGGCGGCCCGGGTGCTGCCGCGCGGCCGGTTGGCGCTGGTGGGACTGGGTCCGGGGGAGGCCGACGAGCGCACGCCCCGGGCGGAGGCGGAGCTGCGGCGGGCGTCCGTGGTGGTCGGGTCGGAGGAGTGCGTGGCCCTGGTGCGGCACCTGTTGCGGCCGGGGACGCGGGTGGTCGCGGACGGCGCGGTGGGATTGGCCGAGGCCGGCGCGGCGGTGGCTTACGTGGACCGGGACTTCGGGCCCGAGGTCACGGGACCGGTGCGGGCGGAGGTCGTGCGGGTCGCCGGTGTGAGCACCACCCGCACCCGCTGACACGCTGCACGCCTCACACCTGAACTCGCCGACGCGCCCCCGCCCCCAGCCGCGCCCGCCGCGAGCCCGCCCGACCTCGCTCACCCGGCCCGCGCCCACCCGGCCGAACCCCGAACCCACCCCGAACCCCGCACCGCCGGGTCGTCAAGTGTGAAGCCGGATCCGAGGCTTGTCGCCCCGGCCGTTTTCCGCCTAGCTGGGAGGACGCCGCCGACCGTTCCCTGCCGGAAGGACTAGAGCGCCATGGCGAAAACCCTGCATCGCCTGATCACCGCTCTCGCCGCAGCCATCGCCGCGGTCGGGTTGCTCACCGTCGCACCAGCGCAAGCGGACACCGTCGAGCCCTACATCGTCGGTGGCACGCGGGCGTCCATCAGCCAGTACCCCTGGACCGTCTACCTCGCCACCTCCAGCGGCGGGCAGTTCTGCGGCGGCACGCTCGTCTCCGCCAACAAGGTCGTCACCGCCGCCCACTGCACCAGCGGCCGGACGCCGTCGAGCACCCGCGTGGTCTGGGGGCGTGAGGACAAGCAGAGCACGGCCGGCATCGTCGCCGGTGTCACCCGGATCTGGATCCACCCGTCCTACCGCTCGGCCACCTCGGGCTACGACGTCTCCGTCCTGACCCTCGACCGCAACATCTCCTCCGCCTACCTGCCCCTGGCCACCCCGTCCGACACGGCCCTCTACGCGGCCGGCACGAACGCCACCATCCTCGGCTGGGGCACGACCTCCTCCGGCGGCTCGGCGTCGCGCTACCTGCTCAAGGCCACCGTCCCGGTCACGTCCGACGCGACCTGCCGCACCGCGTACTCCAACTACAGCAGCACCTCGATGGTGTGCGCGGGCTACCCGCAGGGTGGCGTGGACACCTGCCAGGGCGACTCCGGCGGCCCGCTGGTCGCCGGCGGCAAGCTGATCGGCGCCACCTCGTGGGGTCGGGGCTGCGCGCTCGCCGGCTACCCCGGCGTCTACGCCCGCATCTCCACCTACTACTCGGCGCTCACCCAGCAGATCAACTCGTGAACCGCGCCGTGCCCACGTCCGGGTGACCTGCCGGGCGTGGGCACGGCCCGCGTGGTCCGATCGGCGCCATGCGACGACTGCTCATCGCCGTGCTCCTGCTCCTCGGCGCCACCGCCACCTCCGCCCACGCCGACCCGGGCCTCCACGGTTGCGGCACGTCGGTCTCCGGGTCCACCGGCAACGGCTGGTGCTCCGGCACCGGCACCTTCCGCCTGGTCGTGGCCTGTGAGGACGGCAAGTTCGCCCGCAGCCGGTGGATGACCATCCAGACCGGTGACGGCACCCTCGCGATCTCGTGCACCAACGCCAAAGCCGTCGGCGCGGAGATCGAGGTCAAGTAGCCTCCGCGGCGTGGACGACTACCTGCCGCTGCCCGAGGACTGGGACCGCGCCCTCGCGGTCGTGGCCCACCCCGACGACCTCGAATACGGGGGCGCCGGCGCGGTCGCCCGCTGGACGCGGCAGGGCAGGTCCGTCGCGTACCTGCTGGTCACCCGGGGTGAGGCGGGCATCGACTCGATGCCGCCGGAGGAGGCCGGGCCGCTGCGCGTGCGCGAGCAGATCGCCGGTGCCGCCGTCGTCGGCGTGACCGAGGTCGAGTTCCTCGACCACCCGGACGGCACGATCGAGTACGGCCTGCCGCTGCGCCGCGACATCGCCGCCGCCATCCGCCGGCACCGCCCGGAGATCGTGCTCACCAACAACTTCCGCGACACCTTCCCCGGCGGCGTGCTCAACATGGCGGACCACAAGGTCGTCGGCCGGGCCGTCGTGGACGCCGTGCGCGACGCCGGCAACCGGTGGGTGTTCCGCGACCTCGGTCTCGAACCGTGGAACGGCGTCCGCCACGTCGCGCTGGCCGCCTCGCCCGAGTCCGGGCACGCCGTGGACCTCACCGACACCTTCGACCTCGGCGTCGCGTCCCTGCGCGAGCACGCCGCCTACCTGGCGGGACTCGGCGGCGGGCCCATGGCCGACCCCGAGGCGTTCCTGCGCCGGATGGCCGAGTCGGCGGCGCAGCGGTTCGGCGGCCGGCTCGCCGCGCCCTTCGAGCTGCTGGCGATGTAGCGCCCGGCCCCGCGACGAGCCGACTCCCGGTCGGCCCGAGCCGCGCGCCGGAGGTGCGCCATCTAACACGGCACCCGGGTTGGACATGACATGTCCGGTGTGGATGCTTCTACCCATGCACGGTGAACAGCACTACCTTGTGGGCCTCGACCTGGCGGGCAAGCGGGTCGTCGTCGTGGGCGGCGGCACGGTCGCCCAGCGGCGGCTGCCGCGCCTGGTCGCCGCGGGCGCCCGGGTCGAGGTCGTCTCGCCGGAGGTGACGCCCGCGGTCCAGGGAATCGTGGACGCCGGGGACGCGGTGTGGCACCGCCGCCGCTACGAGACCGGCGACCTCGACGCCGCCTGGTACGTGCTGGCCTGCACGTCCGACCCCGAGGTCAACGCCCGGGTCACCGCCGACGCCACCGCGCAGCGGGTCTTCTGCGTGCGCGCCGACGTGGCCGTGCAGGGCACCGCCGTCACGCCCGCGGTCGGCGAGCACGACGGGCTGCTGCTCGGCGTCCTCGCGGGCGGGCAGCACCGGCGGTCGGCGGCGGTGCGCGACGGGCTGCTCTCCGCCCTGCGCGACGGGTCCCTCAACGACCAGCACGAGCGGTTCGCCGGGGTGGCGCTGGTCGGCGGCGGCCCCGGCGACCCGGACCTGATCACCGTGCGCGGGCGGCGGCTGCTGGCCCGCGCGGACGTCGTCGTGGCCGACCGGCTGGCCCCGCAGGAGCTGCTGGACGAGCTGCCGCAGCACGTCGAGGTGGTGGACGCCGCGAAGATCCCGTACGGGCGGGCGGCGTCGCAGGAGTTCATCAACACCACGCTGGTGGACAACGCCAAGGCCGGGAAGTTCGTCGTCCGGCTCAAGGGCGGCGACCCGTACGTGTTCGGGCGCGGTTTCGAGGAGCTGATCGCGTGCGCCGAGGCCGGGGTCCCGGTGACCGTGGTGCCCGGCGTGACCAGCGCGTTCGGCGTGCCGGCGCTGGCCGACGTGCCGGTGACGCACCGGGGCGTGGCGCACGAGGTGGTCGTGGTGTCCGGGCACGTGGCCCCCGACGACGAGCGCTCGATGGTCGACTGGGACGCCCTGTCCCGGCTGCGCGGCACGGTCGTGATCCTGATGGGCGTGGAGCGGGCCGGCGCGTTCGCCGCGGCGTTGCGCGCCGGCCGGCCCGGTGACACCCCGGTGGCGGTCGTGCAGGAGGGCAGCACGCGGGCCCAGCGCGTCGTGCGGTCCACTTTGGACTCCCTGGCCGCCGACGTGGTCGAGCACGCGATCCGCCCGCCCGCGATCATCGTTGTGGGACCGGTTGCCGGACTGGCGTCGGAGTTGCCGTTCCGGACTTCCTGAACGCCCACGCGACGCCCAGGACGAGGGCGGCGAGCACGGCCAGCAGCGACGCGAGCGTGGTGGGTCCGGGGTGCACCAGGGGCTCACCGCGCAGCGCCTGCCAGGTCAGCACCACGAACACGCCGGTGTAGCCCAGCGCCGCGACCAGGACCAGGCGCAGGCGGGTGCGCTCGGCCAGGCCCAGCGCGGTCAGCCCGAGCCCGAGCAGGATCAGCACCTGCAGGCCGTGCATGCCGAAGAAGTGCGGGATGCGCAGGTCGCCGCCGGTGGTGCTCCACGTGGTCACCGGCATGCCGGGGCCGCCGTCCGGCACGCCCACCGCGTGCCCGCCGTGCATCTTGATCTCGTGCCCCGCCGCGTCGGTGACGACGGACCGCTTGTGCTTGGCCTGGAAGACCATCAGGTAGCCCGACGCCATGCCCAGGACCGCGATGTAGAGGCCGGTGCGGATGGCCCACGTGGTCGGGCGGTCGCCGAGCTTCTGCACGGACAGGAAGACCGCCAGGACCACGTTGGCCAGGAACATCAACGGGATCGACGTGCCGAACATGAACTGGACGACCTGGTTGTAGGGGTCGCCGTAGGACGAGTTGAAGTGGCTGAACGTGCCGCGCGCGGCCTGGATGCCCACCAGCGCCACGTCCGCGAACAGGATCCACGTGATCGTCGTGGCCAACCCGGACGTCCACCGCTTCCCCTTGTGCGGCAGGGAGAGCATCCAGGACAGGGTGGCCGAGTAGATCGCCAGGGACAGGCCGAACTTCAGGGGCTTGAGCCACACCGGTTCGCCGTTGAGCACGCGGTCGTCCACCACGAGCCCGACCAGCGGGACCAGGGACAGGACGGCCATCGCGACGGCGACCCACAGGGAGGGGCGGTGCCAGGACTTGGTCATGCCGTAGAGCGTGCTCGGTTGTACCGTGTCGATCACTGGTGTCGGCAGGCGAGTCCGGGGTAGGGCTGTCCCCCGCCGCGAGGGAGGGTTGGCCCGGTGGCCGTGCGGATCTCGTTGGCGGGCGTGGGCCTGGCCAGGGTGCGGTTCGCGTACTCGCCCGTGTTCGAGACCGTGATGGCGGTGGACGGGCTGCGCGTGCCCGGTGCGCACGCCGTGCACCTGCCGTGGGTGTCGTGGGCGCGCGAGCGGGCGGGGTCCATCCAGGACCTGGACGTGCTGCTGGACCTGGTCGCGGGGCCGGTGAAGCCCGCGGTCCTGATGCCCGTGCCGGACGTGCGGATGCCGGACCTGGAGGCGGAGCTGGCCGGCGTGCCGGCGCGGGTGGCGGACGTCGTGCGGGCGTGCCACGAGGTGCTGGTCGCGCCGTTCTGGCCGCGGATCAGGGCGCTGCTGGAGGCGGACATCGCGTTCCGCGCGTCGGTGCTGGCCGACCGCGGGGTGGAGGCGGTGTTCGGCGAGCTGCACCCGGAGGTGAGCTGGTCGGGCGGTGAGCTGGTGCTCTACGCGGACCGGCGCGCCGACCAGCCGCACCGGGTGGACCTGTCCGAGGCGGGCCTGGTGCTGTCGCCGAGCGTGTTCTGCTGGCCGCGGGCGTGGGCGGCGGTGGACCCGGTGGGGCCGGGCGTGGTCCGCTACCCGGCGCGCGGGATCGGGACGCTGTGGGAGGAGCCCGCGCCGGTGGTCGGCGACGAGCTGGCGGCCCTGGTCGGCCGGACCCGGGCGGCGCTGCTGGGCCTGCTGTCGGCCCCGATGTCCACCACGGAGCTGGCGTCCCGGCTGGGCGTGACGGCGGGCGCGGTGTCGCAGCACGTGGCGGTGCTGCGCGCGGCCCGCCTGGTGACCACCCGCCGCGAGGGCCGGACGATGCTCCACATGCGCACCGCCCGCGCCGACGCGCTCATCGACTGAGCCGCAGCCCGAGCTGCCGGGGTTCGACCGCGTGGCCGTGCTCGCAGACCGGCACGAGCCGGACCCGGCCGCCGCAGTCCACGTGCTCCGGCTCGACCGGCGGCGGGCCGTCGGCCAGGTGGCGGTCGCCCCAGGCCATCAGGGACATCAGCACCGGCCACAGGTCGCGGCCCGCCGGGGTCAGGTCGTACTCGTAGCGCACGCGGCTGCCGAACTCCTGGTACGGCCTGCGTTCCAGCAAACCGGCCTCGACCAGGGCGTGCAGGCGGTTGGTCAGCACGTTGCGGGCGATGGCGAGGTGCTGCTGGAGCGCGTCGAACCGGCGCACGCCGTTGAACACGTCCCGGACGATCTGGAGCGACCAGCGCTCGCCCAGCACGCCCAGGGCCCGCGCGATCGAGCACCTGTCGTTGTCGATGACCACTCCCTGCACGCCTCCACGGTACTCCCTGGGTTGCCGAACGGAACCCAGCCGAGCTAGGTTGCTGAGCGAAACCCAGCCTGTGAGTGGAGGCAACCCATGCGTGATGACCACCCGACCGTGCTTGAGGTCCGCGCCAACCCGCCGGCGGCGCGGCGGACCCCGGTGCCGGCGGCCTGGCTGCGCGAGGTGGCCTTCCGCGCGGGGGCGGACGACGTCGGCTTCGTGCCGGTCGAGACGCCGGGGCTGGAGGTGGACCTGGAGCACGCCCGCACCGCGCTGCCGCGGGCCCGCACGTACATCGCGTTCTGCGTGCGGATGAACCGCGACAACGTCCGCAGCCCGCTGCGCAGCGTCGCGAACACCGAGTTCCACCAGGCCCTGGACGGCGCGGAGGAGGTCGGGCACCGGCTGGCGCTGGCGTTGCAGGACGCCGGTCACCGGGTCGTGCACCCGGCCTCGGCGTTCCCGCAGGAGATGGACGCCTTCCCGGCGCGCGGCTGGGTGATCTCGCACAAGCTGGTCGCGCAGGCGGCGGGCCTGGGGCGGATCGGCATCCACCGCAACGTCATCCACCCGCGGTTCGGCAACTTCATCCTGCTGGGCACGGTCGTCGCGGACTTCGAGGTCGACGAGCCGACCGGTCCGACGGACTTCAACCCGTGCCTGGAGTGCAAGCTGTGCGTGGCGGCGTGCCCGGTGGGCGCGATCGGCAAGGAGGGGTCGTTCGACCTGGTGGCCTGCTACACGCACAACTACCGGGAGTTCATGAGCGGGTTCACCGACTGGGTCGGGACGGTCGTGGAGAGCACGGACCGCGAGGACTACCGCAAGCGCGTCACGGCGGGGGAGTCGGCGTCGATGTGGCAGAGCCTGGCGTACAAGCCGAACTACAAGGCGGCGTACTGCATGGCGGCGTGCCCGGCGGGGTCGGACGTGATCGGGCCGTTCCTGGCCGATCGCAAGGGGTTCCTGGCCGACGTGGTGAAGCCGTTGCAGGACAAGGAGGAGCCGGTGTACGTGGTGCCGGGGTCGGCGGCGGAGGAACACGTGCGTCGGCGCTTCCCGCACAAGGAAGTCCGGCAGGTCTCCAACGGCCTCTGAACGCGATCGAGCCGGCCACCCGCAATGGGGGCCGGCTGGCCTCCACAGCGGCCGGGGTCGGCCGTCCCCCACCAGCGGTCGAGGCCGGCCGTCCCCCCAACAGCGGCCGTGAGGCCTACCGTCCCCTCAACAACGGCCGGGGCCGCCCACACGAAGTGCGGGCGGCCCCGGCCGTTGTCGGCTCAGGAGTGCTGTGCGCTCCGGCGCGGGCGGAAGCCGCGTTCGGCGCGGTCGCGGTCCGGTCGGCCGCCGCGGAAGCCGCCGCCGTTGCCGCCGCGACGCGGGCCGCCGTTGCGGCGCGGCGCGCGCACCGGGACCTCCGGCTCGGTCACCGGGATGCCGCTGGGCACCCGGGCACCGGTGATGCGGACCAGCTCGTCGTCGCCGGGGCGCACCTTCGACGTCGCCGGGCGGATGCCCGCCCGGGCCGTCAGGCCCTGCACGGCGCGCTTCTGGTCGTGGGTCACCAGGGTGACCACGGTGCCCGACTGGCCCGCGCGCGCCGTGCGGCCGGCGCGGTGCAGGTAGTCCTTCGGGTCGGCCGGCGGATCGACGTGCACGACCAGCGAGACGTCGTCCACGTGGATGCCGCGCGCGGCCACGTCGGTGGCGATCAGGACCGGCGTGGTGCCCTCGCGGAACTGGCCCAGCACGCGGGTCCGGGCGCTCTGCGCCTTGCCGCCGTGCAGCGCGCCCGCGTGGACGCCCATCTGGCGCAGCTTCTTCGCCAGCCGGTCCACGTGGTGCTTGGTGCGCACGAACATGATCGTCCGACCCTCGCGGGCCGCGACCTCGGTCACCACGTTCTGCTTGTCCTCGGCGGAGACGAACAGCAGGTGGTGCTCCATCGTGGTCACGCTGCCGGTCGGCGGCGCGACCGAGTGGACCACCGGGTCGTGCAGGTACTGGCGGACCAGCTTGTCGACGTCGCCGTCCAGCGTCGCCGAGAACAGCAGCCGCTGCCCGTCCTGCGGGGTCAGGTCGAGGATGGCGCGGACCTGCGGCATGAAGCCCATGTCGGCCATCTGGTCGGCCTCGTCCAGGGCGGTGAACCGCACCTCGGACAGGTCGGCCGTGCCCTGGCGCACGTGGTCGGACAGCCGGCCCGGCGTCGCGATCAGCAGGTCCACGCCGCGCCGCAGCGCGTCGATCTGCCGCGGGAACGACGTGCCGCCGACGACCGTGCGGCACCACAGGCCCAGCGCCCGCGCGAACGGCGAGAGCGCCTCTTCGACCTGCATGGCCAGCTCACGCGTGGGCACGAGCACCAGCGCGCGCGGCTTCAACGGCTTCGCCCGGCCGCCCGCGAGGCGGGACAGCAGGGCCAGGCCGAACGCCAGCGTCTTGCCGGAGCCGGTCTGGCCCCGGCCGAGGATGTCGCGGCCGGCCAGCGAGTCGGGCAGCGTGGCGGCCTGGATGGGGAACGGCTCGGCGATGCCGGCCTGCGCGAGCGCCTTGACCAGCTCGTCGGCGAGGCCGAGTTCGGCGAACGAGGGCAGCGGGCCCTCGGGCACGGTGCTCTCGACATGATCCGGGATGGTCGTCTCCAGCACGGGCTGGGGACGGCGGTTGCCCTGGCCTGACGGGCGCCGCGTACGCGGTTTGCGGTGCTGCGGGCGCTCGGAACGGCCGTGGGACAGTGGTGGCAAAACAAACCTCCGGGACATGGCACGTCTCGGGGATCTGCCTGTTGCCGCGGATCGCAAGGACGAGCCCGGCGCGGTTGCGCGCCGATCGTGGTTGGGGAGCACCGCGGTAGGAACCGCTGATTCGCGTCACCGGGCGGTGCACCGTCCAGTCTAGCCGATCAATGTCCGGTGTGTCGCACCAAGGCGGTGTTCTCGCGCACACGGGTCGCCAAACGCGCGATTCCGCGCACGGTTCCCAAGGCGATCGGGAACCACATCAGCGCACGTGGGACGTGGTTCGGACGGATGCATTTACGGGTCTGGAAGAACGGTGATCGCTTACCCGTGCGCGCGCCGGCCGCCGCAGACGCGGTGAAAACACCACCCATCAGGCCGATGGCGATCGCCGCTTGTGCGGGGGTGGTGGCCATCACCCGCTTTTGGCGGTCCAGCCCCGCATGGTCGCCAATCGCCCTCGCCACCGCCTCGCCGAGCGGCACGCGGTGGTGGCCGAACTGGCCGGCCACCGACCGCCGCCGCCCGGCGGAGGAGGTGTTCGCCCTGGTCCGGGCGGTGATCAGCGCAGACCGGCCAGCTCCAGGAGGGTCGCGGTCAGGTCCACCGGATCCGCCATCTCGACCGGGAGGCCGCGCTGGCTGAACCAGCCCACGATGTTGCGCACGTCCCGCTCCAGGAATTCCGGCCCGCGCGGGTTCGCCGCGAGGTCCACCACCTGGGGCAGGTCGATCACGACCAGCCGGCCGTCGTGCACCATCAGGTTGTACGCCGACAGGTCGCCGTGCGCGTAGCCCGCCGCGGCGAGCATGCCCAGGGCGTCCACGAGCTGCCGCCACAGGTCCAGCAGCTCGTCGGGCTCCGGCCGCAGTTGGGCGAGCCGGGGCGCGGCGGCGCCGTCCGCGCCGACGAACTCCAGCAGCAGTTCCGTGCCCGCCCGCTGCACCGGGTACGGCACCGGCGCGCCCCGCTGCCAGAGCGCGCTGAGCGCGGCGAACTCGGCGACCGCCCACTGCTCGGCGATCAGGTTGCGCCCGAACGCCGTGCGGTTGGCGATGGCCCGCGTCTCGCGGGACTTCTTCATCCGGCGACCCTCCAGGTAGCCGGCGTCCCGGTGGAACATGCGGTGGTCGTTGCTGCGGTACCGCTTGGCGGCCAGCACGCACGACCGGTCGGTGCCGGGGACGGCCCGTTCCAGCAGGAAGACGTCCGCTTCCTTGCCGGTCTTGAGCACGCCCAGCTCCCGGTCCACGGCGGACAGGTCGGTGACCAGCCACGCCGGCCACGGCTTCGGGCCCTGGTCGGCGGTGTCCCAGGTGGTCCAGCGGTCGCCGTCCTCGGGGACGTCGGCGGCCTCGGCGTCCTCGCGCATCTGCGCGAGGCGGTCGCGGGCCTCCTCGGTGAGCCGGCCGCGGCGGGTCGGCTCCACCTCGTCCTCGGTCCGGCGGCGCTTGGCGCCCCAGGTCAGGTCGTCGGCGTGGTCGAAGGCGTCCTCGAAGTCGTTTTCGAGGTCGTCGGAGTGCAGGTTGAACTTGTGCTTGCGCACTGGGGTGATCTCCAAGAGGGAGGAGGTGGTCGCCCCAGGCGGCGCGTGTGGTCGGCGCGCTAGGCCTGCGGGGCGAGTGGACGGGTCGGTGCCACGTCCCGGACAGCGATCGCCATCTGGCACCTCCTCGGGTCCACCGGATCACCCGGCGCTCGTTCGTTCGCGGGAAGAGTGCCGCGCGGGTGTCGCGCGGCGCAAGCGGTTTTTTACCGGTCGACGCGGTAGCTGGTGCGTTGGCCGAGCCAGGCCGCACCGAGTTCGCCCATGACCTTGGAGTCGTGGCGCAGCACGCGTTCGTCGTCCCACTGGGTCGCGCTCGGGGCGGCGGCGAGCATGGTGCGGCGGGCCGTCGCGCTGAACTCGACCAGGGCGTCCACCGCCTCCTGGACCTGCTCGGGCGGCAGCGGCGCGGCGGCCGGCGGGGTGGGCAGCGCCAGCGGTTCGCCCGCGAAGGCGGCGGAGGTGCCCAGGTCGCGGGCCAGTTGGTGCTCCACGGACTCGGCGTTGACCTGGAGCTTGCGGTAGCGGTCGTCGGTGGCCAGGCGCAGTCCGAGCAGGCGTGCCTGGACCAGTCCGCACCAGACGCGTTTCAGGGTCTCCGGCGCGTCCATGGCGTCGGTCCGCAGGTCTTCGATGACACCGCGCAGACCCGTCGGTGTGGCAGCGTCGTCGTCTTCGCCGGGTGTGTCGGGGCTCACGCCGCCTATTGAATCAGCAGCGTCACGAGAGGTGACACCTCGCTGCGTTCAGTCACGCTTTTGGCCGCTCACCGATGTGCGAACGACCGGCGGTAGTCCTTGGGCGCGACGCCCACCACGGAGTGGAAGTGGTGCCGCAGGAGGGCGGCCGTGCCGAACCCGCACTGGTGCGCGATGGCCTCGATGCCGAGGCTGGTCTCCTCCAGGAGTTGGCGGGCGCGCAGGACGCGCTGGGTGGTGAGCCAGCGGTGCGGGGTGGTGCCGGTCTCGGCGGCGAACCGGCGGGCGAAGGTGCGCTCGGACATGCGGGCGTGCCGGGCGAGGCTGCCGACGGTGTGCTCGGTGTCGAGGTGCTCGGTCATCCAGGCCAGCGTCGGCTGGAGGCTGTCCGCCTCGTGCACGGTGGGCTGCACGATGAACTGCCGCTGCCCGCCCTCCCGCTGGGGAGCCACGACCATGCGGCGCGCGATGGCGTTGGCGGCGGCGGCCCCGAGTTCGCGGCGGGCCACGTGCAGGCACGCGTCGATGCCCGCCGCCGTGCCGGCGCCGGTGATGACGTCGCCGTCGTCGACGAACAGGACGTCCGGGTCCACCCGCGCCTTGGGGAAGCGCTCGGCCAGCTCGTCCACGTACCGCCAGTGCGTGGTGCAGGGCCGTCCGTCCAGCCGGCCCGCCGCGCCGAGCACGAACGCGCCGCTGCACACGGACAGGACGGTCTTGGCGCTCGCCACGGCGTCGAGCAGGGCCCGGGGGTAGCCGTCGCGGACCTGGCAGGCGGCGACCGCGACCAGGTCGGCGGAGTCGAGGGCGTCGAACCCGTGGTCGGCGACGATCGACGCGCCGACGCTGGTGCGGACCGGTTCGCCGGGACGTTCGCCGCACACCTTGAAGTCGATGGGCGGGACGCCCTCGTCGGTGCGGTCGATCCCGAAGACCTCGCAGAGGACGCCGAACTCGAACGGCGTGACCCCGTCGATGATCGGGACGGCGACGGATCTCAGCATGGGAGGATCGTAGCTGGCGGGATTTTGACGGACAACGGCAAACCTGCCAATGGTGGCAGGTTCTTGGCGGTCGCATAGTTGGTGCCATGACCGCACTGCTGATCGCCTTGTCCGTCCTCGCGCTGGTGGTCTACGGCCTGGAGCGCAACCACCACCGGCAGTCCCGCCCCGGCTCCCGCCTGGCCGGCAGCACCGACGTGGACGACCGCGACCTGGCCCGCGTGGAGACGGAGCTGCACGCCGCCGCCGACCACGCGCCGGTCCGCGAGACGCCCCGCCGGGCACGGTTCGCCCCGCGCTCGGTCTGAGTCATCGGCGGGGCGGCCGGACCAAGTGCTCCGGTGGCCGGCCGCGGCGGATTGTCGGTGGTCGTCGTTACGGTTCGCGGCATGTCCTTCACCATCGCCTCGATCACCATCGACACCGCCGACCCGCGCAAGCTCGCCGACTTCTGGACCAGGGCCCTGAACACCGAGATCGCCCACGACTGGGGCGAGTACCTCATCCTCGCCCCCTCCGCCGAGGGCGGGCCGCAGCTCGGGCTCCAGCGCGTGGACGACGCCGTGCCCGGTAAGAACCGCATCCACTTCGACGCCGTCGTGGAGGACCGGGTCGCGGAGGTCGCGCGGCTGATCTCCCTGGGCGCGACAGAGGTGGCCGAGCACACGGTGCCCGGCCTGACCTGGACCGTGCTCGCCGACCCCGACGGCAACCAGTTCTGCGTGGGCCAGGCCGGCTGAGGCGGTCCGGCGGCGTCAGGCGCTCCGGCGTCGGGCGCTCCGGCATGGACTCGATCTCGCGGCGCAGTTCCACGACCTCCGCGTGGTGTTCCGGGGTCAACGCCGTCAGCTCGTACTGCACCACCCGGGCC